>DPRC01000076.1:7218-7752 GCA_003537695.1 Polaribacter sp. | reverse complement strand
CACACCAATTTAAATTAATGACATTGCACTGTTTATTTTCGTACGAATAGATCTTTTTTAATGAAGATGCGGATGCAGTATATCTTTGAAATTACTTATTTTGAGAAATTACTGAGTGATGAAAATATAAAATTTCAGGATGCTACGTGATTTAGGAAAGGAAGTTCATTAAATTTTAGTAAATTTAACTTTTATAATTCCAGCAATCTTGCGTGTTTTCTTTTTTTCTTTAATACTTCTTTTTATCACTTCTTGTGATCATTTGTCCTTCTCAAAAATGAAAAAAAATCAAGTATTAGATACAATTGTTAATTTTTCCTCTGTGGACACCTCACCTTCATTTAAAGTGTGTGATTCCATTATAGACAAGCAAAAAAAATCTGATTGTTTTAGAACTATAATTCATCAAAAAATAGGGATGGAATTGCATAAACACGAGTTCAGTCTCAAAAATCCAATTTCGGAAATTGTGTATGTAGATTTGCTTATCAATTCAAAAGGAAAAATTAGTCTGGAAACATTTGAATCGTCAGA
>DPRC01000076.1:5594-6828 GCA_003537695.1 Polaribacter sp. | reverse complement strand
ATTCCTAGTATTTATCCTGCTATTAAAAGAGGAATTCCTGTGACTACCAAGTATCGATTGCCTATAAAAATCGAGTTAAAACAGTAAATTTGTTATTTCATATTCTAAAGTTTAGAACAAAAAATAACAAATTTATATAAAAGGGGTGTATTTGGAATCTATAAATGCAAAGCGTTGCTTAATTCAACATTTTCCAAAGCTTGTCTTTTAATTCTTGTAAACCAGTTTCTTCGATAGAGGAAATAAATAAAGCTTCTACACCCTTCGGGAGCTCTGCTTTAATTTCTTCTTTTAACTCCTCATCTAACATGTCCGTTTTAGAGATGGCTAACAAACGATCTTTGTCTAGCAATTCTGGGTTGTGCTGCTTTAGTTCATTTAGTAAAATAGCATACTCTTTATTAATATCGTCACTGTCTGCTGGTATCAGAAACAATAATGCTGAATTCCTTTCTATATGTCGTAAAAAGCGGTGTCCTAATCCTTTTCCTTCTGCAGCACCCTCTATAATTCCAGGAATGTCTGCTATTACAAAGGTTTGTTGATTTCGATGTTCAACAATTCCTAAATTCGGTTTTAAGGTGGTAAAAGCGTAATCTGCAATTTTGGGTTTTGCAGAGGTTAAAACAGATAATAAAGTCGATTTCCCTGCATTCGGGAAACCTACTAAGCCTACATCTGCTAATAACTTTAATTCGATTCTAAACCAACCATCTTGGCCATCTATTCCGGGTTGTGCATATCGCGGTGTTTGGTTTGTAGAAGATTTAAAATTCCAGTTCCCAAGGCCTCCTTTTCCTCCAGGTAATAATATTACTTCTTTTCCATTTTCTGTAATTTCGTGTAATATCTCGTCAGTATCCGCATCTCTTATAATGGTTCCTAATGGCACATCCACAAAAATGTCTGCTGCATCCCGCCCCGTACTTCTACTTTTACTTCCTGCGCCACCACCTTCTGCTCTAAAATGACGTTTAAATTTTAGATGAAAAAGAGTCCACATATTTTTGTCTCCACGAAGAATAATATGACCTCCACGGCCGCCATCTCCTCCGTCAGGTCCTCCTTTTGTAATGTATTTTTCCCTGTGCAAATGCACAGAACCTTGTCCTCCTTTTCCAGAAGTTGCGTACACTTTTATGTAGTCAACGAAGTTTCCTTCTGTCATTATAAATTTTTTTAAAATAGTTGATTTAAAACGGCATCTTTTTTTACTGGTAGTTGCTCTTAAATC
>DPRC01000076.1:4384-5192 GCA_003537695.1 Polaribacter sp. | reverse complement strand
CGTGGACAAAGTTACGCTTTTAAAGGGTATCAAATACGTTTGAAATGCGCTGCGTGATTTCCGCAACAGAACCCACACCATTTATTCCATAATATTTGTTTTGAGCTTCAAAATAATCTTTTAGAACTGCAGTTTTTGTGTTGTATTCATTGAAACGATTCCGAATTTTTGTTTCATCGGTGTCATCTGTTCTTCCGCTCGTTTTCCCTCTTTCTAATAAGCGAGTTACCAACACATCCTCTGGTACTTCTAAGGCAACCATACCATTTATTTGTTCCCCTTTTTCAGTTAAATAGTTATCTAAAGCCTCTGCTTGTGACTGTGTTCTGGGAAAGCCATCAAAAATAAACCCGTTGGCATCTTTATTTTTTGCTATTTCTGCTTTTAGCATGTTTATAGTCACTTCATCGGGTACTAAATTACCTTCATCCATGTATTTTTTTGCCAAGATGCCTAAATCGGTTTTGTTTTTAATATTGAAGCGGAATACATCTCCGGTAGATATATGTACTAAATTATAGAGGTCTTTTAAAAAATCGGCTTGTGTCCCTTTTCCTGCTCCAGGAGGACCAAATAATACAATGTTTTTCATTTTAGGTGCTGTTGATAGTTGATATATTTCTGGATAATTTCTTCCCAAACCATTGTAATCTAAACCGTAACCTACAATGAATTCATCAGTAATGCTTTGACCAATATAATCGATCGGTAATTCTTTTCTAAAGACATCGGGTTTAAAGAAAAGCGTAGCGACTTTAAGTTGCTTTACGTTTTTGTCTTGAAATATATTATAGATTTCTTGAAGTGT
>DPRC01000076.1:0-4000 GCA_003537695.1 Polaribacter sp. | reverse complement strand
TTGATGCCTACTAAATTTTTGATTTCTCCTTTTGAAGACGTGCCGTCGTATGAAGCTAATTTAACAAAGGAAACCTCACAGTTTCCAGCAAATTCTCTAATAAAATCGGCTGCAAATAAAAAGCAACCATTTAAAATACCAACGAAAATTGGTATTTCATTTTTTGGTAAATCTGCTTTTACACTTTTTGCTAAATGTGTAACAATAGCCGCAATTTTATCCTTATTGATATAAGGTTTAAAATATAAGTCTTGAAGTTTAATAATAGGCATAAGAGTGCAAATATAACACGTATTAGTGAAATGAAAAAACCGTTCTCTTATGTTTTACTGAAATGAGTCAGCACAAGAAAACGGTTGTTATTATGTAAAATAAGGGTTACTTATTTTTTTCTTCTTTTTTAGAAGTATCATACATTATTGGCGTTGCCACAAACAATGAAGAATAAGTACCTACAGCAACACCGATTATAAGGGCGAACATAAATCCTTTAATAGAATCTCCACCAAAAGTAAAGATTGCTAACATTACTAATAATGTTGTTAAAGAAGTATTGATGGTTCTTCCTAGGGTAGAGCTTAATGCTTTGTCCACTACTTCGTTATATTTCCAAGTTTTATGAATTCCCGCGAACTCTCTAATCCTATCAAAAATTACTACCGTATCATTTAGGGAATATCCAACTACCGTTAAAATTGCGGCAATAAAAGATTGTCCGATTTCCATATCAAAAGGCATAAAGCTATAACAGATAGAGAAGACACTTAAAACAATTAGGACGTCATGAAATACTGCGATTACAGCACCAATAGAAAAGGATATTTTTCTAAAACGCAATAGGATGTATAAGAAAACAACTAATAAAGAACCAAATACAGCATACAAAGCAGATGTTTTGATATCATCGGCAATAGTCGGCTCTACTTTAATGTAACTCATTACACCAGCACCTTCTTTTTCAAATCCGGGTTTGAAGTCTTGGTAAGTTGTGTTTCCTAAATATGGTTTTAAACCTGTAAATAGGGCACTTTGAACTTGTTCATCCACTTGTTGACCTTCGTCATCAATTCTATAAACAGTGGTTATTTTTAATTGATTTGGTGTACCATATGTTTTTACTTCGGGAGCAGTTACAAAGGCATCTTTCAAAGACTCTGCAACCTTTGTAGCGTTCATGTCCTGATCAAAACGAACAACGAAAGAACGTCCTCCTTTAAAATCAACTCCTTGTTTTAATCCAATAGAGAAGATAGAAATAATACCAGCAATAATAATTGCGCCAGAAATAGCATACGCAATTTTACGTTTCTTCAAGAATTCCACATTAATGTTTTGGAACCATCCTTTAGAAAAAGAAGTATTAAAAGTTAATTTAGAGTTTTTATTCACAGCGCTGTCAATTAACAAACGTGAAATAAATACAGCCGTAAATAGGGATGTAGCAATACCAATCATGAGCGTTAAAGCAAAACCTTTAATAGGTCCTGACCCAAAAACATATAAAATTATTCCTGTTAAAAGAGTGGTGATATTGGCATCAATAATTGCAGATAAAGCTCCTTTTATAGAAAAACCTTCTTCTACAGATTGTTTCAAGCCTTTCTTTCTATACAAACTTTCTTTAATCCTTTCAAAGATAATTACGTTTGCATCTACCGACATACCGATGGTTAAGATAATTCCAGCAATACCAGGTAAAGTCAGCACAGCACTAAAGGATGCTAGAATACCAAAAATAAATAAGATATTTACTACCAACGCAATATCAGCAAATAATCCTGCCTTTCCATAGTATAAAATCATCCAGAGTAAAACCAAAATAATTGCCAATCCAAAGGACTGTATCGAAGCGTCTATAGATTCTTGACCTAAAGAAGGTCCTACAACTTCAATTTGAATAATCCTTGCTGCCGCAGGTAATTTACCTGCCTTTAAAACAGTAGCAATGTCTTTTGCTTCTATTATGGTCATGCTTCCACCAGAAATGGAAGTAGTACCCCCTGTAATGGCATTGTTTACTGTGGGCGCAGTGTAGACATTATCGTCTAATACTACCGCAATAAATTTATTTTTTTGTGCAGCTAAGTCAGATGTTAGTTTTGCCCAATCCTTTGAAGCACCACTATTCATGGTCATACTTACTTCCGGTTTGTTTAATTGACTAAACACTTGAGAGGCATCTAGGATAACATCTCCTTCTAAGGGAGCAACATCATTTCTGTTAGACTTTATAGCGTACAAAGCGACTAATTCGTCTGACTGAAAATTATCACCAGCAGTTGCAGGTTGTTGTGGAGCAAAAGATTTGTAATCCCAAAGGAATTTCACATATCTCAATTCATTCGGAAGTAAATCTCTAATTTCTTTATTTCTTAACAAGCTATTGATCGTTGCCGTATCTAAGACTTTAGCATATCCGATTGTAGAACTTAATTGCGCTTGCATTGGGCTTAAATAAGAGAACAGCATTTTTTGATCTACCTCTGTAGAATCTGCAGCAACTCCTAGTAAATCGTCAATATCGTCTTTGACCACTGCTTCTTGAACTACTTCTTTTTCAGAAGTATTCTTTAGTAACTCTATTGATTTTGAATTGGCATCAGATAAATATTGTATTACCTCTGCGTTTGAGTATACTTCCCAGAACTGTAATTCTGCTTTACTGGTAATTAGAGTCGTTACACGCTCAATATCTTTTGCTCCTGGCAATTCAATTTGAATTCTACCGGAGTTTCCAATTCGTTGAATATTTGGAGAAGCAACTCCAAATTTATCAATCCTACTTCTTAATACTTCGAAAGCAGTCCCAATGGAGCTATTAATTTCTTTTTGTAAGGTTTCTTTAACTGAAATGTTATCCTCGTTAAAAGAAATTTTATCGCTTAAAGATTTTGTTCCAAAGATAGAGGGATCGCTTAATTTTGTCTCACCAGCAATGGTTTCAAATTCTTCAAAAAATAAGTCTAAATAATTTGAATTACTGCTTTTTTGATTTTCATCTGCCGTTTCTAAAGCCTGATTAAAAGCTTCGTTTTTAGAATCGTTTGACAAATTCTTTAAAACTTCTTTTACAGAAACTTGTAAAATTGCATTTACACCACCCTTCAAGTCAAGACCAAGATTCATTTCTTTGTCTCGAACATCATTGTACGTGTATTGCGCAACACCGATATCAATAATTTCTTTGTTTGCAACACTGTCCAGATATTTTTTTTCTGAAACAGCTTTCTTTCTTGCATCATTATCAGTTACCTTTATTTCAGCATATGCTTTTGCAGCATCTTCTACGTCATTTGCTAAAAATGTGAATGATAATTGATATAAACTCACCAATCCGAACAGGATGGCGAATACTTTAATAAGTCCTTTGTTTTGCATCTTCGTTATTTTATGTCGACTTTCTTTTTTTTGAAACGAGCAAATATAGTATTTCAATGTAGGCTAAACAATTATTTTAGGACATTTATATGGCTCTTTTTGGGATTTTAGACATAAAAAATTGTGAGCAGCTGAAAATGAGTATCTATATACTTATAAAATAAATAAATAATATCTGATAAATTACAATCGTGTGCTTCAAGTAGATCTTTTGTTTTCTTGTTTACCGCACTATAGACTTCGAAGTATTATTCCTAGACTACCGCTGTTTTAGTTATTACTTAATAAACAAAACAGCCGTATTTATGCACCTAAAGAGTCTTAACGAGCTTTGTTTAAGATTAAATTTGGAACTAAAAAATCCAGCAATTAAGCTGGATTTTTATTGAAGTTTGAGAGCTTCTATTTAAAAGTTAATTTATAACTCTAATAAACTATTTGTTTTAGATACACCTGTTGCGGAAGCCACCATATGTGCTTTTTCAGCAGCACTAAGGTTCATTTCTACGATACTTTCAATTCCGTTTTTACCCAGAACAACGGGAACTCCAATACACAGATCATTCAAGCCATATTCACCTTCTAATAATGTAGAACAGGGAAATATTTTTTTAGTATCACA
>DPRC01000100.1:935-2567 GCA_003537695.1 Polaribacter sp. | reverse complement strand
CCTTAATTTTTTGAAGCAACAATGCTCATTATGTTGGATTGGCAATCTCTCCACCAATTGCCCAATCTCCTTTTTTAACCTCTTCAATTACAACCCACTGCCCTTTTCTTGTTTTTTCGCCACAAACAGCAATCAAAGCTGCTGTAACTTTTTCAAGCATTTCTTTTTTCTGTGCATTCGTGAATACATTTTCAATAACTTTTATCGTAGTAAATGGCATCTGAAATTATTTTAAGTTGATGATTTCAAATATAATACAATTATCACAAGCTTTTTAAGGTAGCTGCTTTAGACACATTCATTTAAACTGCACAATTGATTATAAATAAAATTAAAAAATTAATTTAACAAAGTAAAATGCCATACAGCTATCACATCCGCTTGGATGGAATAGTAGCTTGAAGCGATTGAAAAGAGTACTGCATCTGTATCCCTTTCGTCCCTTGTTTATAGTTGGATAGACACTACCAAACCTTCATTACTTCGGACATTGAAAACCGTTTGGTCTTCGAAAATTAAATACTGTCCTTTTATACCTATTAGTGTCCCTTTATAAGCGAGGGTTTTAATAAGGTTTAGACTTTTTGGTTTCTCTGGGTATTTAATTACTGGAAATTTTAAATGCGTGGTTGTCTTGTTGTCAATAAAATAGGGCGCCGCTTCTTCCGGGATAAATTCTTTAAGTTTCTCGCGCCACTCCACTAAACTCACGTCTTCGATCTCGTTCTTCAACATTTTTCGCCAATTGGTTTTATCCCCAACATGGTTCTTCAAGGCAACCTCTGTAATACCGGCCAAATATCTGTTTGGAACGGCAACAATCTCGATGGCTTCGTGCGCGCCCTGATCAATCCAGCGTGTAGGCACTTGCGTTTGTCTTGTAACGCCAACTTTTACATTTCCAGAATTTGCTAAATACACAATGTGTGGCTGTAATTGTACAGATTTCTCATAGGCTAAATCTCTGTCTTCTTGGTCTAAATGTGCCGTACTTAATTCGGGTCGCATAATCCAATCTCCCGCGTTTGGTGCATCAAAAAAACAAGACTTGCAGTAGCCTTGTCTATAAATCTCCTTGTTGGAATGACAGTTTAAACACTCATAGCCTACAAAGTTCAAAGAAATTTCTTTATGTAGCAACTGATTCATATTTAGAAAATCAGTTTGCATGTCTAAATAATACTGAATTTCAACAGCATTTTCCGTCATCATTTTTTTTAAAACTCCCTGGTACTTCATATAAAAGGTTTTACTGTTTTTAGTTTTCGATATTAAAGCTATCTTCGTTTAAGGATCGAACAAAACAAATTTACAATTTTCCATGGCTTTTCAGATTATCAATTCTATAATTTCTTGGTTTTTAAAAAAACGAAAACATCAAATTGAGTTATTTTTAAAATATCCTATCGAAGTGCAAAAAGAATTGTTACTGCAGCTTGTACAGACTGCTAAAAACACAGAATTTGGAAAGCAGCATGCTTTCGAGATGATCAAAAATCATACAGATTTTGCTGCTAAAGTTCCCATTCAAAAATACGAAACTTTTGAACCACTTATAGAACGCTGTAGAAAGGGAGAGCAGAATTTATTCTGGCCATCTACCATTAAATGGTTTGCAAAATCCAGTGGAAC
>DPRC01000100.1:0-595 GCA_003537695.1 Polaribacter sp. | reverse complement strand
AATGCTAAAAGTAAATTTATTCCAGTTTCTGAGGATGCCTTAGAGTATTGCCACATGAAAGCAGGTAAAGATATGTTGTGCAACTACATTCATAACAATCCAGAGACCCACTTATTTACAGGGAAAGGCTTGCGGCTCGGCGGCAGCTCAGAAGTGTATCAAGACAATGAATCTTATGTAGGCGATCTGTCTGCAATTATTATAGAAAATATGCCTTTTTGGGCAGATTATAGCTCTGCTCCTGCACAGGAAGTTGCTTTAATGAGCGATTGGGAAATTAAAATGGATGCCATTATTGATGAAACCATCCATGAAAACATCACAAGCTTGGCGGGAGTTCCAAGTTGGATGCTTGTGCTGCTAAATAGAGTCCTAGAGCGGACTGGAAAAGAAAATATTATAGAAGTCTGGCCAAACCTCGAAGTCTACTTTCATGGAGGTGTAAATTTTAATCCCTACCGAGAGCAATATAAAAAAATGATTCCAAAAGCAGATTTCAAATACTACGAAATCTACAATGCATCTGAAGGCTTTTTTGCACTGCAAGACCTCAATGGTTCTAAAGAACTGCTGCTCATGTTGGATTATGGAATTT
>DPRC01000105.1:16795-28734 GCA_003537695.1 Polaribacter sp. | reverse complement strand
TCGATTTTATTTTATACGAACGGTGTGTTTGTATTTCAGAGTCTGAATCTGATTTTTGACTGGCATTATAAAAGAGTACTGGTATTATACCAATACAGATGAAAAAAATAATATGTTTTAAAAACTTCATAGGTCTATTTGTTGCACTAAAGTAAGAAAAGAGCAGAGTATTAACAAGATAAAATAGTATCAATAATTTTAGTTATCTTCTTCGCTTTTGATAAAATTATTATGTGGGTTCCTTCTTTAATTTCTATATAATTTTGAATGTTTTTGATAGGAAAAATTGGGTCTTTCGTTCCATGAATATGGATAATATTTTCAATCGGGTTGGTTTGTTTCCAATGAATCATAGCAGATAACGACCATTTTAAATATTTCTTATTTCTTACGGATAAATATTTTTGATACAGCACTGCTTTTTTACTTAGTGTACTTCCTAAGAAGTATTTAGTGTAATCTTCAAAGTTTTCAATGATTTTTAATGGAAATATTTTATAGATTTTAGAATGTCGTGCAATTTTATATTTATAAGGCAATTCATCATGACTTTTGATACTAGAAATGATAATAACTTTTCTGGGTTGCACAAAGGGTGCCAATTCTTGAACTAAGATTCCTCCAAAAGAGACCCCTATTAAAACAGGATTCTGCTCTTTTATATTTGCACTCAAACGGCAGGCATACTTAGAGATACTTTCGTCTACCCTCAAAGGAGCTATCCAACGCAAATAATGAAAAGTATATTTTTCAGAATCTAACTCCAGGTTTTCGAAGATTTCTGGACCGGCAGCTAACCCAGGCATAAAATAAATAGGTATTTTCTTCATTTTCTTTAAACAGTACTTTTTGAAAAATTATCTAGCTTTTTACAGGAGCGACTGAACACTCCCGATACCTTCAATTTACCAATTTATTTTTGCCCGTATCGGGAAGTGATCAGAATATACTTCAGAGTAGCTTATAAATTGATTTATAATTGCCGCTTCATCTGTTAAAATAAAATCTATTCTCAATGGAAACCAATAATTGTAGGTTTTGCCAAACCCTTTTCCAGCGGCAATAAAAGCATCTGTTTTATTTTTAGAAATTTCGTGATACATCCAAGAATAGGCCGTGTTATTAAAATCTCCACAAACAATTTTTTTACCTTTCCATTGGCGTTCATGCTCAAGAAATAGTGCAGTTTGGCTGGCTTGTTTTTTAAAAGCACTAGCGACTCTACTTATTAATTTCTCTGAATTTTCTTCCCCAAAATTTTCTTCATTTGGTTTTATTTTCAACGATTCAAAGTGTGCATTGTAAATTCTGATGGTATCCTTTTCCTTTAAGATGTCTGCATATATAATATTGTTACCGGTGCTTTCTAAATTTAGGGAACCCGAATTAATAATTTTATATTTAGAATAAATCGCCATGCCATATTTACTTTGCTTTGATCTCAGTTTTATGTACTGATAGGGGTAAGAAAATTTATTTTTTTTAAGTTCATAATATTCTTGGATTACCAGCACATCAAGATCTTGTTGCGTTATAAAATTAAAACCGTCTTGTATGTTCTTTTGTTTGCTACTGCCCTTGAAGAGGTCAAATGTTTTTACATTAAAACTCATCACTTTTAAATCGGAGTTAAGAGAAGAGGTACCGCCAGAGATTTTATATAATGGACTTGCAAAGAACCATCCCGCTATTAAAACAAGAAAAGAGAGCATAAATTGCTTCTTTAATTTCGTCAACCAATAAATAGTGAAAGCGATATTAACCAACAGTAATGCGGGAACAAAAAGACTTAAAATGGTGAATTCTGGAATGGACTTTGGCGAAACGTAAGGCAATAAGAACGACAATAATAGCAGCGTAGCTAGTAATGAATTGATTAGGAAGAAGATGCGGTCTAAAAACTTTAAATTTTTCATCTACTATTTTCCCTGTTTGAATAAAAATTCTTTTTCAGTCTGCGTAAGTGTATCGTATCCAGATTTACTGATTTTATCTAAGATACGGTCTATTTTTTCTTGATGCACTCCTTTAGATTTTCGGGGATCCTCTTTTTTATTGGCTGACTTATAGACTGTTTTTAGATTGTTTTTTTTGGTATTGAAGAGGGCTGAAATTATTTCAAAGAATCTTGTTTTTTTTGTACTTACCTGATTTACATATAAAAACCCAAACAAACTTCCTCCAAGATGAGAGAAACTTCCTCCAGCGTTTGGACCCACAAGGCCAATAATATCAAAAGTCAACCAAATAGCCGCCAAATACCAAAGCTTCACAAAACCAATAAATCTAATTTTTAACTCATAATTTGGCATGTAGGTTGAAATCCCTATAAAAATAGCAGAAATCCCTGCAGATGCGCCAACTAAAGTGCTATTTCTTCCTTCGAATAATGGAAAGTAGCTTTGACTCAAAATAAATAAAACCCCACCAAAAAATGTACCTAAAAGATAAAAATTTAAGGTTTGTTTTTGTGTGAAATATTGAATAAAAAGGTTGCCAACAAAGTACAACGTAATCATGTTAAAAATTAAATGGATAAAGTTTGCATGTAAAAACCCGTAAGAAATAATAGACCACGGTTTTCCTATAAATTCACTGAAATTGTCATCTAATGAAAACCATTGGACGATAAGGTTTTGCTCTTGCTGATACAAGCTTTGAAATAAAGTGATTAACAATGTACAGGCAAAAATAGTGACATTAATATAAATTAATTTTTCAATTATGCTACCTGTTTTATACTTGTGTTTTAGGTTTTGTATAAAATTCATTAGTTGGTTTTAAATTGATTTTTTTTCCAGTAATAGGCAATAATAAATCCAATTAAAGCTCCTCCAATGTGCGCAAAATGTGCAATATTACCAACTGAATATTTAGTTACGCCAAAAAACAGATCTCCTAAAATCATTACAGGAATAAAATATTTTGCTGCGATTGGGATTGGTAAAAAAATCAGTGCTAGTTTTGCATCTTTATAAAACAGACCAAAAGCTGCCAAGACTCCATAAACCGCACCTGATGCACCTACAGCAGGCGTATGGTATAGCATGTAGATTTTATCAAAGTCTGCTTGTGTAATGGCACCTTTTAAATTAAATCCTGCAGAACTTCCTTTTTCTAATATCGCAATTACTTCGGAGTTGCTTAAACCTGCATTGATAAAAAGGTCAAAAATTCCATTGAATTGATAATAATTTACAAGTGTGTAAATTAGACCGGCACCAAGTCCCGCGGAAAAATAAAAGAATAAGAATTTTTTTTTCCCCCACATTTGCTCTAAAGGGGCACCAAATGCCCAAAGGCCATACATATTAAACAGGATATGAGAAAAACTCCCATGCATGAACATATGTGTAATGTATTGCCAAAAACCAAAATTCCCATTTTCAGGAAAATGCAAGGCTAAAATATTGGTAACATCCAATTGCAAAAGCTGGGGAGCTATGAATAGGATTACATTTATTATAATTAGATGTTTGATACCATCAGTAAGTTTATTCATAATTAACTATTAAATAGGTGATCAATTTGTTGCAGTGTAAGTGTTTTAAAACTCGCTTTTCCAAAAGGGGAAATCGTAGGTTCTTTGCAAGAGAACAAATCATTTACCAAACTTTCTTGTTCTTTTTCAGACAACCGAGTACCTGTTTTTATTGCCAATGTTTTCGAAAATGATTTGGCCATTACATCAAAATGAGAAAAACTTGCATCTGGTACTTCTAGGTTCATATCATTTAACAATTCTTCCAAAATAATAGAAATCTTACTTTCCGTTACCGAGACAGGAATTCCTTTAATAGTAACACTGTCTTTAGTAAATTCGTCAAAAGAAAATCCAGCATTTTCTAATTCTGTTTTTATGGTATAAATCATTTCTATTTCTGCAGATGAAAATGATATTTGTACAGGAAATAATAACTGCTGACTATTTGCTTCCTTGACGGTGATACTCTCTAAAAATTGCTCGTATAGAATTCGCTGGTGTGCTAAAGACTGGTTAATTAAGACGACTCCAGACTTTATCAAACTCATTACGTATTTGCGCTGAATTTGAAATGTTTTTTGTGTTTTTTCTTCTTCTAGGTGTTCAAACAAGCTGGCGCTCTGTCCTGCATCAGAAGTATCAACATCGGTATAGAGAGATTCCCAACTTTGCGTTTGTTTTTCTCTTTTAAAGGGAAAGTTAATTTCTTTTTGGAACTCCTCTTTAAAAGGGTTAAAATCTGGATCTACAGAAATTTTAGGAATTGCAGTTGTTTTTGAATTGGGTTGAAAGCTATAAGGAGTATCCAGACCAGCATCTCTATTAAAGTCTAAAACAGGTGCCACGTTGTATTGTCCTAAACTGTGTTTTACAGTTGCTCGTAAGATGGCATACAATACTTTCTCATTGTCAAATTTAATTTCTGTTTTTGTAGGGTGTATATTAATATCTATCGAACTTGAAGGAACGGTTAAATACAAAAAGTAAGAAGGATGCGCTCCAGACTCTAACAGACCGTCAAACGCACTAACTACAGCATGGTTTAAGTAAGAGCTTTTAATAAATCGATTGTTTACAAAAAAGAATTGCTCCCCTCTTTTTCTTTTAGAGAATTCTGGTTTTGCAATAAACCCTTGTATGCTAACAAGATCTGTTTTTTCGTTAATAGGAACTAATTTTTCATTCATT
The DNA here is from genome assembly GCA_003537695.1 of Polaribacter sp. GTDB lineage: Bacteria > Bacteroidota > Bacteroidia > Flavobacteriales > Flavobacteriaceae > Polaribacter. The sequence goes on along the minus strand of DPRC01000105.1, from coordinate 24,062 downwards.
TTAGTTCCAAAAACAGCAACAATACGCTGCCGTAAATTTCCCTGTTTAAGGTGGTATACTTCATTATTATTGTGGTGCAATAAAAAAGAAATATCGGGATGGGCTAGTGCAACGCGTTGAAACTCGTCAATAATATGGCGTGTTTCTACCGTGTCTGATTTTAAAAAATTTCTTCTTGCAGGGATGTTATAGAATAAGTTCTTTACAGCGAAGCTAGTTCCTTTGCCTGTAGAAATAAAATCTTGTGAAATTACTTTACTTCCCTCAATTTTAATACCCGTTCCTAACTCATCTTCTGCCGGTTTTGTTTTTAATTCTACATGGGAAATGGCTGCAATAGAAGCCAAAGCCTCCCCACGAAACCCTTTGGTGCTCAAATTAAATAGGTCCTCAGCTTTCTGAATCTTTGAGGTTGCATGGCGTTCAAAACTCATACGAGCATCTGTAGCGCTCATGCCTTTACCGTCATCAATTACTTGAATAAGTGTTTTACCGGCATCTTTTAAAAGTAATTTTATATTTGTTGCGCCCGCATCAATAGCATTTTCTATTAATTCTTTTACAACAGATGCAGGGCGTTGTACTACCTCTCCTGCAGCAATTTGATTTGCTACATGATCTGGTAAAAGTTGAATGATATCGGACATTACTTATTTATAAATATGGACAGATCGAAATCTATGATGTAAAGACAAATGAATACTAAAATACTAATAATTATTAAAAGTGATTTATTGGTGTTTTTATCTGAAGCTTTAAGATCGTTAATAGCGTCTCCAAGCGTTCCTTTAATACCCTTATTTTTTCCGGCAGTAGTTCTAAACTGATCTAATTTGTGTTCTATTTTAAAGGGACTCCCTTCTCCCTTATAATAGCGAGGTTGGTAGTCAAATTTCTTGTTTGTACGTTTTAAAAATCCCATAATATGATAAAAAATTGATACCTAAATGTAAGAGTATACCCAATTGTATGCGCCTAATAAAAACGTATCAAATTTAAAGTATTTAAAGGAAACTTACTAAAAATGATGTTAAAAGTATTCCCAAAGTATACAAGGCTTTAAAATCACGACCTGCTGGAATACAAATTAAGTCTGCGAGTTGATCGTTCTCGAAAAATACAAAGCCAGTCTAAAACAGTATCTATTAAAAACCGATGCTTTCACTCTTACGATCAATATTTTTCAATGCTGCCATTTTTATAGCGGCAACTGCGCATTCGATACCTTTATTTCCAAGAGCTCCTCCAGCACGATCTAATGATTGTTGTTTTGTGTTGTCCGTTAGGACACAGAATATAACGGGGACATCATGCTTCACGTTTAAATCGATAATACCTTGGGTGACTCCTTCACAAACGAAATCAAAATGTTTTGTTTCTCCTTGAATCACGTTTCCAATGGCAATAATTGCATCTACTTTTTGGGATTCGATCATTTTTTTACAACCATAAACAAGCTCAAAGCTTCCGGGCACATCCCAGGAAATAATATTTTTTTTGAGCGTCCCACAATTTAGTAAGGTTTCTGTGGCTCCTTTTTCAAGGCTTCTAGTGATGTCCGGATTCCATTCAGAAACAACAATCCCAAATCGAAAAGACTTCGCATTTGGGATTGTTGTTTTATCGTAATAAGATAAATTTGTTGTTGCCATTTAAATCAGTATTGAGTATTCAATTTTCAATAAATAATAAGCTACTGCCAGCTGCAACTCTACAGACTGAACCCTATTTTTTAGCGTAGGTAGCAGCATTTATAAATTTCTCAACATCTTTAGCTTGTTCTGATGTTGGATAGTTTTCTTTTATTTTTGTAAACAAGGTCGCTGCTTTTCCGAATTTTTCTAATCCCATGGCGGTCATTCCGGCTTTGTACAAATATAAAGGAGCCGTAAAACCGTTCTTTTTCTTAGCTGCTGCTTTCTCGTAATACTCCAAAGCTTGTTGCCCTTGGTCGATGTCCGCAAAAGCGTCACCCACGGCACCTAAAGCCACAGGACCTAACATTTCATCTTCAGAATCAAAATTTTCTAAATATTCAATTGCTTTGTCATATTGTTTCATTTCCAAATACGAAACCCCTGCATAGTAGTTTGCTAAATTTCCTGCACTTGTTCCGCTGTAAGCAGATGCAATGTCTAAAAAACCATAATTTCCGTCTGCACCTTCTAAACCTAATGTTAATAGAGAATCTATTCCAGAACCTGCTTTCGATGCTTGGTCATAAAATTTTCTTGGAAATGCTAATTCATTTGCTGCTTCAAGCTCATTGGGCTCCGAAATATATTTAGTATACCCCAAGAATGATAAAAAGACCACAACTACTGCCACTAAAGCAGTGAATAATGGTTTGCTGTTTTTCTCAATCCATTGTTCTGATTTTGACGCTGTTTCTTCTAAAGTATTTAGAACACCTGCAGTTTCGAATTGAGATTCGTCTACTTCTTGTTGCTCTTTTTTACCTTCTGCTTTATATTTTTTCTTGTATGTAGCCATGTTTTCTTGAAAATTAGTGGTGACAAAAATAGTTTTTTTTATTGGATTTTAAAAGCAGATAATTTGCAAAATTTTCAATAATTTGCAAATCGTTTTAAACAACACGCTCTCATCATGTATTTGAAAAAAATATCTTTAGTAAATTTCAAGAATTTAGAAGCGCAATCTTTTGATTTTCAGCATAAAATAAATTGTTTTGTAGGAGATAATGGGGTTGGGAAAACCAATATTTTAGATGCTATTTATTATCTTTCTTTCGCTAAAAGTTACTTTAATTCGGTAGCAATTCAAAATATTAGACATGGTGCTTCCTTTTTTATGGTAGAAGGGGACTATATAATAGAGGATAGAAATGAAAAAATTGTTTGCAGTTTAAAGAAGGGACAAAAGAAAGTTTTAAAGCGAAACGGAACGATCTATGAAAAATTTTCAGAACACATTGGTCAATTGCCTTTGGTCATTATTTCACCTGCAGATAGAGATTTGGTTACTGACGGCAGTGATACGCGAAGGAAATTTATTGATGGAGTTATTTCGCAGCAGGATAAGAAGTATCTATTAGATTTATTAGCATATAATAAGATATTAAGTCAGCGAAATGCCTTGTTGAAGTATTTTGCTGCAAATAGAACTTTTGATGCTTTAAATTTAAGTGTGTATGATGAGCAGCTTTCGGAATACGGCACCAGAATTTATGAGGTAAGAAAGGCGTTTCTTGAAAAATTTATTCCTATATTTAATGAAAAGTATCAAATAATTTCGAACGACAAGGAGCGGGTTGATTTGGTTTATAAGAGCCAACTAAATGAATTTTCGATGAAAAATTTATTGGAAAAATCTTTGGAGAAGGATAAAATTTTGCAGTACACAACGGCGGGCACTCATAAAGACGATTTAAGTTTTGAAATAGGTGAATATCCAATCAAAAAATTTGGTTCTCAGGGACAACAAAAATCGTATTTAATTGCTTTGAAGTTTGCTCAATTTGAATTTATAAAGCAACAATCAAATTTAGTTCCAATTTTACTGCTCGATGATATTTTTGATAAGTTAGATGAGAGTCGTGTGTTGCAAATTATTAATTTAGTAAATAATGACGAGTTTGGTCAGATTTTTATTACAGACACGCACTCAGACAGAACAGAGAATATTGTAAAGCAAAGTAATAAGCCTTATAAAATTTTTAAGCTTTAGATAGTATTTTAAAGAAGTAAGACAAATAATAAAAGATGTCAAAAAGAGAAAATGATTCCTTTTCTATAGAAGATTTAATGCAGCTTTTTATCAAAGAAAATAATTTGACAAAGGGAATGCAGAAAATTAAGATTGAAGAAACTTGGAATAAAATGATGGGTCCTGGAGTTGCTACGCACACAAGCGCCGTTAAATTACAGAACAAAACATTACTAATCCACTTAACGTCTTCTGTTTTACGAGAAGAACTTAGTTATGGTAAGGAAAAAATTATTAAAATGATGAATGAGGAAATAGGAGAGGAAGTAATCTCTAAACTGATGCTGGTTTAGCGCATGTAAGTGGCGTATTATCTTTTGTTTTATCTATATTATTAAAGTAAATACAAAAATAGCGACCAAACTCCTACTTGTTTTTTTTAATCAAAATCATGGAGGTGCATATAAAAGTCAAAAAAAAATCGCAACAATAAAGTCGCGATTTTTACAACGTATTTTTAAGATTTTTTAATCCTTAAAATTGCTCTCTTCCAGAAAAGTGAAAGTTTCCTTCAATTTGAGCATTTTCGTCAGAATCAGATCCGTGTACTGCATTTTCTCCCATAGAGGTTGCATATAACTTTCTAATGGTTCCTTCGGCAGCATCTGCTGGATTGGTAGCACCTATTAATGTTCTAAAATCGTCTACAGCATTGTCTTTTTCAAGAATGGCTGCAACTACGGGTCCACGCGTCATAAATTCAACTAATTCACCAAAAAACGGACGCTCATTGTGCACAGCATAAAAAGCTTCTGCATTTGCTTTTGTCATTTGGGTCTTTTTTAAGGCTACAATTCTAAATCCTGCAGCATTAATTTTGTCTAAAATTGCACCAGTGTGACCGTTTTCTACAGCATCTGGTTTAAGCATTGTAAATGTTCTATTTGTTGACATCGTATTTTAAATTTTTTGGCAAAAATACACTTTTTAATATGAATAAAGGACTACCGATATACTTGAAATAATTCCTGCAACAGTTTATTGTGTTTTCCTCGCATTTGCATGGTGGTTTTGTACGCTTTTTCTCTACTAAACTATTTGTGGTTTTCCCAAATGTAACCCAAATTATATTTTGAACAATATTAATAAATTGTATATTTACATCTTATGATTTTAAAAGGAATTGAAGAATTAAAAAGCTTTCTTGGAACCCCAAGAAATATTGTAATAGTCGGCCATAGAAATCCAGATGGAGATGCAATGGGTGCTACATTAGGCCTCAAGCACTATTTCGATAAAAAGGGACATCAGGCAACGGTAGTGGTGCCTAATGAATATCCAGACTTTTTGCATTGGATGCCAGGTTCTGAAACCACCTATCGTTTTGATTGGCAAAATACGCAATCTCAGAAAGCGATTCTTGCCTCAGAAATCATATTTCTATTAGATTTTAATACCTTACATAGAGTAGGTGCAGACATGCAGAAGAATTTAGAAAAATATCCTAACGATTTTGTAATGATAGACCATCATCAGCAACCCGATGATGTAAAATATATGTTTTCTGACGTTACTATTTGTTCTACTTGCCAAATGGTTTACCAATTTATTGAGATGAACAACGATTTAAATTTAATAGACACTGCTATTGCTACCTGTTTATATGCAGGGATTATGACAGATACAGGTTCTTTTCGATTTAGATCTACTACGAGCACAACACATAGAATTATTGCAGATTTAATAGACAAGGGTGCCCAGAACGACATTATTCACAACAAGGTGTATGACGCTAATTCGTACGGAAGGTTATTACTATTAGGACAAGCTTTAAGCAACCTCCAAATATTTCCAGAACATAAAACGGCTTTTATTACGCTGTCAGAAGCTGAGAAAAATAAGTTTGATTTTCAAAAAGGAGATACAGAAGGGGTCGTGAACTACGCACTTTCGTTAAAAGGGATTATTTTTGCAGCCATTTTCATTGAAGATGCAGAACAAAAAATAATTAAAATATCTTTTAGGTCTAAAGGAGACTTTTCTGTAAATCAATTTTCTAGAAACCATTTTGATGGGGGTGGTCATGACAATGCAGCAGGAGGCAAGTTTGACGGAGATTTGGAAACTACTATTAAATATTTTAAAAGTCTTTTACCCACGTATACGAATGAATTAAATGCTTCTTATGATGCATAAGTTTTTTGTTATTTTTTGTTTTTTCACCCTGCTAAGTTGTTCAAATTCTCAGCCTAGAAGACCTATAAATCCAAAACCATCGGCAACAAGTATACAAACAAACGTTAAAACTTCCAAGCAGTTGATAGAAAGGGAAGAAACTGAAATTCTTGACTTTATTTCAAAAGACAGTTTAATAAATTATGAAATATCGACAAATGGGTTTTGGTATGCGTACGAAACTAAAATAGAAAGCCAAGTGCCAACTCCAAAAACAGGGGATACTGTAGCGTTTCAATATGATATTAGAAGTTTAAATGATAGCATTATTTATAGTAAGTTTGTCTTAGGAGTTAAAAAATATAAGGTGGATCAGGAGGATTTTATTTCCGGAATTCAGCAAGGAATAAAGTTGATGAAAGTCGGAGAAACAGTTATATTTGTAATTCCGTCTTACAATGCCTTTGGTATTTTAGGAGATGGAAATAAAATAGGAATGCACACAACAATCAAGAGTAAAGTAACATTATTAAACATAATAAATTAAACTAAGTAACAATGAAAGTAGTAAAAAATTTAGTAGTAGTAGCAATAACAGCAACCATGTTTTCTTGTGGAAATCAAGTAAAAGATGTAAAATCATTAGAAACAGAATTAGATTCTGTGAGTTATGCCGTAGGATTGAGCATGTCTAGTCAGTTAAAATCGAATTTTAATGAGGTAAATAAGACACTTCTAAATCAAGGGATTAGAAATGGATTGGATTCTACCAATCTATTAATTGAAGCGAAAGAGATTCAGAAGGTTTTGAGTTCATATTTTCAAAAGAAGCAGCAGGCTACAATGAAAGAGCGGCAAGATAAGGCTGCGGAATTAGCCGAAGCTAATTTTAGTGAAAACAAAAAGGCGGGAGAAGATTTTTTAGCAGCTAATAAATCAAAGAAAGGCATACAAACGACGGCAAGTGGTTTGCAGTATAGCGTCATGAAAGAGGGTTCTGGTGAAAAGCCAGCAGGACCGGCTACGCGCGTAAAAGTGCACTACCATGGTACCAATATAGAAGGCAAGGTGTTTGACAGTTCTGTAGATAGAGGAACTCCCGCTGATTTTGGTTTAAACCAAGTAATTAAAGGTTGGACAGAAGGAGTTCAGTTGATGAATCAAGGCTCAAAATATAAATTCTTTATACCCCAAGAATTAGCATATGGTGCGCAACAAAAAGGACTAGATATCAAGCCTTTTTCTACCTTAATATTTGAAGTTGAACTATTAGAAGTTTTAAAATAAGAAGATGAAACAATTGCTTTGTGTCTCTTTGTTTTTAAGTGTATTTATTTCTTGTATCCCCTCAAAGTATAAAGACTTAAAAGAAGGGATGTATGCAGAAATTGTGACGAATAAAGGAAATATTTTATTAGAACTATAT
>DPRC01000105.1:0-16411 GCA_003537695.1 Polaribacter sp. | reverse complement strand
AATAGTAAACTTTTAGACTCTTTAAAAGGAAAAAACTTTTATGAAGGCATTCTTTTTCATAGGGTTGTTCCTAATTTTGTAATTCAGGGAGGCGGTTTTAGCTCGGAAGGAAAAAAAAGTGCTGGATATGTATTTACGGATGAATTCCCAATAAATGAGGATGGAGATTTAATGTATAAACATGACGATCAAGGAGTGTTTTCCATGGCTAATGGTGGCAAGGCAACAAATAATAGTCAGTTTTTTATTACGCATAGGGCAATTCCTCATTTGAATGGTAAACACAGTGTATTTGGCAAAACGATTATAAATTCACTAGAGCGAAAAGAACTGCAAAAAAAGCATACGGATTCTTTGGAGTTAAAAAAGGCAATAACCTCTTTAAGAATGTCTACTGTCAATAAAATTGTAAAGAATGATACGATCAATACTGTTGAAATTATAAGGATTGGTGCTGCAGCAAAGAATTTTAATGCAGCAGTAGTTTTCGATACTGAAGAGCGTAAATTTAAGAGTGCTGAGCAAAGCAGAGTAAAAGAATTGGAAGCCAAAGAAGAAATTGCGGAGGAAAAAAGATATGCTAGGTATTTAAAGAAGAAAATTATTTTTTTAAAAGAAAAAAACGAAGCGAAAGCACGAAAAACAGGAACTGGGTTAAGAATTTTAAAGTTAAAAGAAACTTTTGGAAAGCGCATATTAGCCTCTCAAACAGTTACTGCGAACTATACTGTTTTTACGGCAGATGGAAAAAGAGTAAAATCTTCTGAAGATGTTGGAAAACCTACTGTTTTTGATTTAAACGACACTTCAAGACCAATGATTAGTGGTTTGAAAGAGGGTCTTTTATCTCTAAAAGAAGGCGAAAAAGCGCGTTTATTTATTCCTTATATGATTGGTTTTGGAAATAATAAATTTGGACCATTTCCTGCGAAATCAGATTTAGTTTTTGAGTTAGAAATTTTAAAAATAAGTAAATAATTTGTTAGATATTATTCAAAAAGATAAGGCGTTATTGACCTACCTTAATAATTTAGGAAGCGAGTCTTGGGATTTTTTATGGTTAACAATTACCAATCAGATGAGTTGGAGCCCCTTATTTGTCTTTATTATTTATTTGTTGTTTAAAACTTTTGGATGGAAACGAGGAGGATTTGCATTGCTTGTTATGATTTTATTGGTTGCATTTTCTGATCAGTTTACGAATTTAATTAAAAATTCATTTGAGCGATTAAGACCGAATAATGATCCTGAAATAAAATACTTTCTACGAACTTTAATAAATCCACAGAGCTATAGTTTTATGTCGGGTCATGCAACCACTTCAACCTTTTTTACCGTTTTTGTAGTTCTTTTATTTAGGGAGTACTACAAATATATTTATGCCATTTTGCTTTTTCCCATCGTTTTTTCATACAGTAGGATGTATTTAGGAGTTCATTTTCCCATAGATATTGCAGTAGGTATTGCAGTAGGAATTATCTTTGGAAATCTTTATTTTTTACTATTTAAAAAAGTAGAGAAACGACTTTTTACTTAATTTTCCGACATTTCTGTTTCTAGAACCAGCACTATTTATGCATTGAAATATGCTTAAATTTGAAGTTGTTTTTTTTAGATGCGCGATATACTATGATTTTTGTGAGATGTGCAGTTTACTTATGAAAATATTACTTCCATTTCTTTTGATTTAATTTATATTTTAGTATTCTTTAGCAACTATTTTTTAAGCGAAGTAAATTTAGAATTTAATTCTCACCAAATATTTAAATATTACCAGTTCATTAACAGTGCTTTTACTTATGTAATCGGCAAAAATTGGTTAAATTTGCCTTGAAAATCTATAAAAGAGATTATGAAGATATCATACAATTGGCTTAAACAATTTTTACAAATAGACTGGGAGGCAACAAAAACAGGAGAATTACTCACTGATTTAGGTCTAGAAGTAGAGGGTATTGAGACAAAAGAATCGATCAAAGGAGCTTTAAAAGGGATCATTGTTGGTGAAGTTTTAACCTGTATCCAACACCCCAATGCAGATCGATTAAAGGTAACAACCGTGGACTTAGGGACTGATGGAATTGTTCAAATTGTTTGTGGGGCTCCAAATGTAGCAGTTGGACAGAAAGTGCCTGTAGCAACAATTGGCACCACTCTGTATGATAAACAAGGTGAAGGTTTTAAAATAAAAAAAGGGAAGATTAGAGGCGAAGAAAGTTTTGGTATGATCTGTGCTGAAGATGAGCTAGGTTTAGGTGCTGGCCATGACGGAATAATGGTTATGGATGCTGCTTTGAAGCCGGGTATTCCAGTGGCAGCGGTTTTCAATATCGAGGTTGATGAAATTTTTGAAATTGGTTTAACCCCCAATAGATCCGATGCTATGAGTCATTTTGGAGTGGCCAGAGATTTGCGTGCAGGTTTAATGCAACAGGACATCAATTTAGAGTTGATTTCTCCCTCAGTAAGTAATTTTCATGTAGACGAGAGAACACTTCGTTTTGATGTTGAGGTGGATAAAAAAGAACAAGCGTTGAGGTATTGCGGAATATCTATTACAGACGTAAAGATTAAAGCTTCACCTAAATGGATTCAAAATAAAATAAAAGCTATCGGGCTGACCCCAAAAAATAATATCGTAGATATTACAAACTATGTTTTACACGAATTAGGGCAACCACTGCACGCTTTTGATGCTCAAAAAATAAAAGGAAATAAGGTTCTGGTTAAAACACTAAAGGAAGGAACAAAGTTCACCACGTTAGACGGTGTTGAAAGAGTCTTGTCTTCAGAAGATATTATGATCTGCGACGCAGATTCTACACCGCTCTGTATTGCAGGTGTCTTTGGAGGGAGTGGATCTGGAGTTACGGAACAAACTACTTCAATTTTCTTAGAAAGTGCTTATTTCAATGCGGTATCCGTAAGAAAGACAGCAAAGAGACATGCGTTAAATACAGATGCTTCTTTTCGTTTTGAGAGGGGAATAGACATCAATTTAACTAAATATGCTTTAAAACGAGCAGCGCTCTTGATAGAGGAGTATGCAGGTGGAAAAATGGGGTCTGACATTTCTGATTTTTATCCAGAAAAAATTGAAGACTATCAAGTGTTTTTTTCCTACGAAAACGCATATCGTTTAATCGGTCAAGAAATTCCAAAAGAAACTATTAAGAAAATTTTAGCGTCCTTGGAGATTAAAATTAACAGTGAAACAGAAGGTGGCTTAGGTTTAACAATTCCTTCTTATAGAACAGATGTCCAGCGAGAAGCAGATATTATCGAGGAAATTTTAAGGGTATATGGTTATAATAATATTGAGTTTTCTCACAAGTTAAATACCTCTATTTCTTTTGATTCCAATAAAGATACCAAAGTTGAGAGTACGATAGCTAATCAGCTGACCTCTTTAGGGTTTAATGAAACAATGGCAAATTCTTTGACAAAACCGGCATACAGTGCATTGTCAGAAAACATAAACGAAGCTGCAAACGTAGCAATGCTAAACCCACTTAGTAACGATTTAAAAGTACTACGTCAATCGATGTTATTTAGTGGATTAGAGTCTGTTTCCTATAATATCAATAGAAAAAATAATTCCTTAAAATTTTATGAATTTGGGAAAACGTATCATAAGTTTAATGAAAAGTACCAAGAGGACAAGCATCTTACATTATTTCTTACAGGTAGTAGAACCAGTGAAAGTTGGAGTAATGATGATAGAATAGTTGATTTTTTCTATGTAAAAGGTATTGTTAACAATGTGCTTACGCGTTTAGGAATGACTGCGTTAAAGTCATCTCCAACAAAACAAGATATCTTCTCGGAAGGAATTACGTTGAGTTTAGGCAAAATGAAGCTGGTAGACTTGGGAGTTGTAAAAGGAAGTCTTTTGAAAGAATTTGGAATTAAGCAAAATGTTTTATTCGCTGACTTTAACTGGGGAACTATTTTAAAGCTGACGGGAAACAAGAATATAAAAGTAGTTGATTTGCCTAAATTTCCGGCGGTAAAGCGTGATTTAGCATTGTTGTTAGATTCTAAAATAGAGTTTAAAGAGCTTTATAATTTGGCATTTCAGTCAGAAAAGATTTTACTAAAGGAAGTAGATTTATTTGATGTTTATGAAGGAGATAAATTGCCAGAAGGGAAAAAGTCGTATGCGGTTAGTTTTCTAATTCAGGATGAGACCAAAACACTAACGGACAAACAAATTGATAAAGTAATGCAAAAACTACAGCAAACATTTGAAAAGAATTTGCAAGCTGTATTGAGATAAAATGAAGCTTATAATATATTCATAGTCCTGTAATTATCAAATACTTGTATGAATAAAAAAACAACATAGTTGCGTGTATAAATTAATAATTCGACCGTTTTTATTTTTATTTGATCCAGAAAAAGTACATTATTTTACCTTTTCTTTAATCAGGATTTTATGTAAGTTACCTTTTGTAGCGGGAATATTTAGAAGTTTATATCAAATAAACGACAAAAAATTAGAACGAAATTTGTTCGGTTTACACTTTAGGAACCCAGTTGGTTTGGCTGCGGGATTTGATAAAAATGCAGTACTATACAATGAATTAGCTAATTTTGGTTTTGGTTTCATAGAAATTGGTACAGTAACGCCAAAAGGACAAACTGGAAACCCAAAGAAAAGACTTTTTCGATTAAAAGAAGATCACGGAATTATCAATCGAATGGGCTTCAATAATGACGGAGTAGCCGCAATTATCAAAAATTTAAAAAGGAATAAACATAAAGTAATTATTGGGGGGAATATTGGTAAAAATACAGATACAAATCCAGAAGCATATACTTTAGATTATTTAGCTGTTTTCAGAGAATTACATCCATTTGTAGATTACTTTGTCTTGAATGTGAGCTGCCCAAATGTTGCCAGTGACGCGAAGCTAACGGATAAAGCGTATTTGGTGGCATTAATTTCAGAATGTCAGAAAGAGAACCATCGCTTTAAAATAAAAAAGCCAATCTTATTAAAAATCGCACCAGATTTGAATACCGTACAACTAGATGAAATTATAGATTTGGTAGCAGAAACCAAGATTGATGGTATAATTGCATCCAATACATCCATCTCTAGAGACCATTTAAAAGTATCTAAAGAACGTTTAGAAGAAATAGGTAATGGTGGATTAAGTGGGCAACCGATAAAGGATAAAAGCACTAGGGTGATTAAATATTTGTCAGAAAAATCAAACAAGTCATTTCCAATTATTGGAGTCGGAGGAATCCATTCCGCTGAAGATGCTTTAGAGAAAATTAACGCGGGTGCAGATTTAGTTCAAATTTATACTGGTTTTATTTACGAAGGTCCCGGCTTGATAAAAAAAATTAATAAAACCCTACTTAAAAAGTAAAGCTTTTTATTGTATCACTATATGGTAATCGAAATATAGGGTAATTTCAGTAAAAGCAGCGTCCTGATGTCTTGCGATTATAATAAACGTATTCTGATTTCACTACTGAACGAGTAGGTGAAGTGTCCCAAAAAAGAGCAGTTGCAAACTAATAATAACAAAGCTTATTTTCGAGTTTATTTGTGGTCTAAAAAAGTAAATTAGGCTATGAATTAAAGCGCTAGTTGCAAACCACATTGCATAATTTTGTAGCGGTATGACATCATTTTCCCAACTCCAAAAGCCAAGTTTCATTGCTATGGGTTCTATTAAAAAATCTAAAGCCGTCATTAATACTGGAGGAAGTAGCACTAGCCAATATGCTTTTTTTGTAAAATATTGTACAACACCATAGGTGCTGAATGCTAAAAATAACCAGTTGACACCAATTAATATGGGTGTTTCAAAAAGCTTATAGCCAAATACACCGCCGTAGGTATAGTTTCCAAATAAAACTCCTGTTGCAACTCCAATGGCTTCTACTGAAAATCCAATTAAAAAAATTAGAAGTGAAAGCATAATAAATTTTGTACTGAAATCTTTGTTTAATTTAAAAAAGACAAGCAAAGTAAGCAGCAAGTTAAGCGGTGTAAGTGTTAAAAATAGATTCTTATACGCTGCGAAGGACATTCCTAGCAATCCAAAAAAATGGAATAAAAGCAAAAGCCCAATCCATCGATTTTCTATGGAAATTTTTTTTATCATTTAATTAATTTTTCAATAATTTTTGCGGAGTTAAGAGCCAAAGGGATTCCTCCACCTGGATGCACACTTCCTCCACAAAAATAAAGATTTTTATATTGAGAAGAAAAGTTTTTGTGACGGAAAAAGGCAGCAAATCTGTTATTACTTGAAGTTCCGTATAAAGAACCCTTGAAAGAAGATGTTTTATCTTGGATGAGTTGCGGTGTTAGCTGTTCTTCAAATACGATGAGGTTTTCGATGGAGATTCCTAAATTTTTAGAAATTTTAGCCAAAATATTTTTCCGAGCTTGCGCAATCATTTCATCCCAATCTTGTCCATATACAGAGGGAACATTTATCATTACAAACCAGTTTTCTTTTCCTTTCGGCGCATCTTCTTTAATTCGCTTACTTGTAATGTTTATGTATACAGTAGGGTCTTCATAGATTGTTTTAGAGTCAAAAATATGTTCAAATTCTTTTTGATAGTTTTCTGTAAATAAGATATTATGCACATCTAGTTCCGGGAACTCTTTATCGATGCCCCAGTAGAAAATTAAAGCAGAGCTCGAACGCTCTTGCTTGTCTACTTCTTTTAGTTTTTTTGCGGAGGGGATAAGCTTTTCGTATACTGTATGAATATCTGCATTGCAAATAATAACATCAGCAGCGTACTTTTTAGAAGCTGTAACAACACCTGATACAAGTTTATCTCCTGTTGTAATAGCTTTTACCTCCTGATTAAAGTGAAATTCAATTCCAATCTCTTTCGCCAAATGCACTAGGCTATTTGTAATCTCGTGCATTCCTCCCTTGGGTAGATATGCGCCTAAGCCAAATTCAAGATGAGGAATAATATTTAATATTCCTGGAGCTTTGTAAGGATTCGAGCCGTTATAGGTAGCATATCGATTGAATAGTCGGATTGTTTTAGAGTCTTTAAAGGCACTTTCGTTTACTGCATTCATCGAATTAAAAATATTCAAAAAGGGAAGCTTTAATAGAGAACGAAGTGTAGAAAGTGAAAGAAAAGAACTTATTTTATGCAGAGATTTACTTAAAAACTGTTCCTCTGTAGCATGATATATAAATTTACTTTTTGCAAGATGTTGTTTTACCTTTTTTGCTGAATCGCTTGTTTTAAGTTCAATTTCGTCCGCAAAGAGGTTGATATCGGAATGTGCAGAGATGCGTGTTCCATCTTCGTAAAAGTAATTACACAATACGTCTAGTTGCTCAAAATTAAAATAATCACTCGCTTTTTTACCAGAAATCTCAAAAAGTTCAGTTACTAAATTAGGCATTGTAAAAAGAGAGGGCCCCGCATCAAATCGAAATCCACTTCCATGAATTTGTGTGAGTTTTCCACCAGGATAGGTGTTTTTCTCCAATACCTGGACTTCAAATCCTTTGTTTCTTAATCGGATTGCCGATGCAATTCCAGCGATTCCAGCACCTATTACTATTGCCTTTTTCATAAAGAAAGTGGTATTATACATTTAGATACGCTTAGCATATAATTTCGAAAACAAGTTTCTTTTAAGAGTTTTTGGATCATCTGCATCAGGTGTTTCGAATTGATATTGTAAAGAATAAACGTAATTAACTTATAAATTATATTAAAAATTAGGCTTTCATTTGTTTGAATTCCTGTTTTAAGTACTTTACAGGAACCACTAACATTCCAAAACAAGCTCCTTTTTCTTTTCCTAAGTGTTTGTGGTGTATTTTGTGCGCTCTTCGAATTGCTCTTAAATAGGCGTTGTTACTCTTTTTAAACCATTTTAGTCTTTGGTGTATAAAGATTTCATGCACTAAAAAGTAAGCAATTCCATATGCTAGAATTCCAAAACCAATATACATTACAGTCCATAATGAGAACATAGATCCTAACATAATACACAGCCAAGAAGGAATTGCATAAATTAGGAAAAATGCGTCATTTTTCTCAAAAAATGAGTCTTTATTGTGCGCATGGTGGTCTTCATGTAAGGACCATAAAAAACCATGCATCACAAACTTGTGTGTGAACCATGCCATAAACTCCATCCCCCAAAAAGTAATAAAAATGATTAAAAAAGCCATTTATTTTTATTTAAATTCGTGCTGTAGCTTAACGATAATGGGGGCAACTATTTCGAAAACCATTCCTTCTTATAAAAGGTTTTATCTTAAATAACGCATGTAATTAGAGGCGAACCTTTAGATATCATTCGTTTAGAGTGCACCCTAGAAGCATGCTTTCTTATTTGTTACGCTACAGACCATAAAGATAAGGATATTTGAAGTGGGTTTTTATTATTTTGTTTCAGTTTTCTTTGTTTTTATCAAACAAAATAGTTTTTTGTATTCTTGTGTATTCAAAAGAGTCAAATATGGATTTATAGAGGTCTGATTCGTTTGAAAAAGCGATAAACATTAAAATTTTAAGGATAATAAAAGCTAATTAAACATATATTTTTTTAAACAAATCTTATTTTAGCAGATGCTTGAAACTCTTTTATCTTTTGCATTTGCAACTTCAATTTTGGCGCTATCTCCAGGTCCCGATAATATTTTTGTGTTAACACAAAGTATTGTGTTTGGAAAGAAATTTGGATTGGCAACGGTTTTTGGTCTAATTTCGGGTTGTTTGGTACATACCACATTGTTGGCTTTTGGTGTTTCTGCAATTATAAAGGAATCTGAAAACCTATTTATGGGGATTAAAATCTTTGGCGCTCTATACTTAATATATTTGGCGTACAAAGGATATAAATCAGACGCTACAATTGCTTTTTCTGAAGAAAATACACTACGAAAAACGACGAGACAATTATTCAAAGAGGGTTTTATTATGAATGTGTTAAACCCCAAAGTTTCTATATTTTTCTTGGCTTTATTTCCTGGATTTTTATTTAGTGCGAGCGTAAATACAGTAATTCAGTTTTACATTTTAGGAGGTATTTTTATGTTGGTTTCATTGGTGATATTTTCAGCAATCGCAATTCTTGCAGGCGCTATTTCTGAAAGGATAAAAAAGCATAAAAATATTGGGCATTATTTAAAATGGACTCAAATTGTGGTGTTCCTTTGCATCGCTACTTTTATCTTATGCGGATAGTAGCTAAAAGGAATAGCCGTTTTATAAAAAAAAAACCTCACAAGCGCATGCTTGTGAGGTTTTTTTTTAAATGCTTGTAATTGTTAACTTTCTCTACGTTTTCTTCCGAATCCGCCAGAAGACTTTCTATCTCCTCCGCCAGAATTTCTATCGGGTCTATCTGAAGAACGTCTGTCAGATCCTCTGCTTCCAGAATCACTACTTCTTCTAGACGATGAAGAACCATCAGAATCTCTACGTCTTCCAAAACCACCTTCTTTTTTACCTCCAAATGGTTTTCTACCACCACCGCCTCTTCTTCCGCCTCCGGAAGAACGTTCTTTCTTCGTAATTTCTATGTTTACAGAACGTCCGTCAAAGTCGGGTTGATTTGAAGAAAACGCCTCTAAGGTCTTATCTTCGAAGTTTTTATCTATTTCAAAGAAAGAAAAAGTATCTAAAATATCGATCGATCCAATTTCTACTTTATCACCTATGTTTTGTTCGTTAATTAAACCAATTAATTTTCCAGGGTTTAAGTTGTCTTTTCTACCAATATTGATGAAAAAACGTGTCATGTTTTCGTTTTCTGTTCTTGCTCTAGAATTATCTCTTGAAGACAAGTCGTTTAAATCCTTTGCATTTTCGTAGTATGCTAGCATCGTATTAAACTCTAAAGAAACAAATTTTTGAATTAATTGCTCTCTGTCTAAACCTTCTAACTTCTCGTAGATACTTGGTAAAAACTCATTTATTTGAGTCTCATTTACTTCAATATTTACAACCTTGTCAATTAAGCTCATCAATTGATTTTGACAGATATCTTTTCCAGAGGGTACTTTTGCCTCTGTAAATTTCTTTTGAATGATTTTTTCGATAGGACGTAATTTACCTTTCTCTTTTCCATTCACTAAGACTATAGAAATTCCTGTATTTCCAGCTCTTCCAGTTCGACCACTTCTGTGTGTGTAGTTTTCTATTTGATCTGGTAACTTATGGTTGATAACATGTGTTAATTCAGTAACATCCAATCCACGGGCTGCAACATCAGTAGCAACTAAGATTTGAATTGTCTTTTTTCTGAATTTACCCATAACAGAGTCTCTTTGACCTTGAGATAAGTCCCCATGCAAAGCGTCTGCGCTATAACCATCCTTAATTAGGTTGTCTGCAACTTCTTGTGTTTCTCTTCGAGTTCGACAAAAGATGATTGCATAAATATCAGGATTTAAATCTGCTATTCTTTTCAATGCTGGGTAGCGTGTTCTCTCAGTTACCGAATAATACTCGTGACTAACACTATCTGCACCTTGATTTTTTTGCCCAGAGGTAATTTCTACGGGCTTGGTCATATAGTTTTTAGCAATCGATTCTACTTCTCTTGGAAAAGTTGCTGAAAACAATAAGGTTTGTTTGGTGTCTGGAGTTGCTTCTAAAACTTTATCCAATTCGTCTTTGAAACCCATGTTTAACATTTCATCAGCTTCGTCTAAGACTAACCATTGAACGTTTCCTAATTTTAAAGCTCTTCTTTTTATTAAATCTACTGTTCTTCCTGGAGTTCCAACAACAATTTGAGATCCTCTTTTTAAAGATCTTATCTGATCTTCCATACTAGAACCACCATATACAGTAGTTACCCTAATATCTGGTAAGTATTTGCAAAAGTCTTTTATGTTGTTACCAATCTGAACGGCAAGTTCTCTTGTGGGTGACAATATAATTGCTTGTACATTCCCGCTACTAGCATCTAAAAGTTCTAATATTGGTAAACTAAAGGCAGCAGTTTTACCAGTACCTGTTTGTGCAAATGCTTTTAAATCGCTTTTTGATGAAATAATTTGTGGAATTGCTTTTTCCTGAATAACAGTTGGTTTTTCATACCCTAAATCTGTTAATGCTTTGTTAATCGGTTCTTTTAAACCTAATTCTAAAAATGTTGACATTACTGTGTTTTTGTAGATTCACAGAACGCCCACCTGCAAATCAAATTATAAATTTCGACTTGATTTTCTATTGAGTACCCTCAAAATTAAAATCGTGCAAAGGTAGAGGAAATTAACGATACTACAACCTTTGATGAAGTTAATTTATTTCACTCAATTCTTTGAGTTGTTTGTAGATGTTTTGGGAGGAAATAGCGGCATAACCGTTCTCAACAACGCCTTTTTTATTCACAAGAATTGTGCGATGCATGGCGCTCGTTAGAAAGTTATTTTTAAGTAGTTTAGAGTTCATATAATATTGATTTTTTATATCAATATTAGGGATTCTACTACTACTGTTGCTACTACCATCAATTTCTATTACCGCGAAATTTAAAGAAGGATATTTTCTTTGTAAAAAAGGAACTCTTGAATTTATAAAAGATTTTGAAATATATTCTTTACTCCAAAAAAGTAAAACAGTGTTTTTACCATGTGTAAAATCCTTTATGCTAATAGGCCGATCTGTAAAGTCTGAAATTGTGAATCCCCCGATTTTATGTCCTTTATGAAGTGTTTTATTATCTTCTAATAGATTCCGCACTAATTCTTTATCTTTTTTGTTCGAGGACAATTTTAAAAAGGCATCAAATGATCTCTGATCTATGTTGCAGTTAGACTTTCTTTGAAAATGATCTAAAACGGTTCTTTTTAAAAACGCATTTTTTGAATCCTTTAAATTTATTTTAGCATCAATAGTTTGCAGTAAGTCAACGGTAAAGTCTGAGGAAAATTTAGACATCATTGGCTTGTGTCCTAGAGCGTAAGTGACATTGTATAAGTAATTTGTAATATATCTCGCATATGGAGTATAATACATGAGCGCGTTATTATCATTAAAATCTAAATCTTTTCTATAGGCATAAAAAGAAGAATCAATTTCTGGGAAATCTAAGGTCTTAGATACATAGACGTGGCTTATTGGATATCTTTCTATTCGCGCATAGATTGGATAGGTAAGTGCCGTTTTTAAAACATTAAAATAAGCAGTAGTCTCTTTTGGATGGTTTTTTTTATAGTGGTCAAATGTTTTTAAACGAGACTGGATATGTGAATTTATCTTTGTTTGATATGCTTTTGGTTTTAGATTGTTAAACTGATAGAATAGTTTTTTTTCGCTCTCGTCCTCTAAAAATATATCCACCAAAATATTATTTCTTTCGGCTCCTTTACCAGCAAATACAAGAGACTCGTCGAAGTTCCAAGTATTCAAACGCAACATTAAACTATCTTTTGGTTCTAAGTATATATATTGATTTTCATTGCCGTGCATAAAATGATACAAACCTTCATCTAGGTCTTTATAAATTCCTAAAAACTTATTTCGCTCATTTAACAAAATGGTATCGATCACTAAATTATTTGAATACAGCACGACAAATTTAGTTTTTGGATTTATGATTTTACCTCCAAAAAAGACAGTATTGCTTTTTTCAATACCAGAACAACCTACCAAGTTGATTAGAAGGTAGAGAAGCGTAATGCTGTTAAATAAATATTTTGTCATAAATAAAAAAGCTCAAGTACTGCTATATACACTCACAAATGTAAAACATACAAATAGGTAAACTTGTTAATTCACTGTTAAAAAAGGCAGGAAGTACGCATCCTTTTCTCTCATGAAAACGGTAAAAAGTATTGAATTTATCCCTTGAAAAGAAAAATGGAATGTGTACTTTTGCACGAATTTAAAAAAGTTTATTTATGTTATCAGTTTCTAACTTATCGGTTCAATTTGGAAAACGAATTCTCTTTGATGAAGTCAATACAAAATTTCTTCACGGAAATTGCTATGGTATTATCGGTGCGAATGGAGCAGGTAAATCTACTTTCTTAAAAATTATTTCAGGGGTACAAGATCCTACTTCTGGTCAAGTGCATCTTGAAAAAGGAAAGCGAATGTCTGTTCTAACGCAAGATCATTATGCGTTTGACGAATTTCCGGTTTTAGAAACCGTGGTAATGGGAAATAAAGATTTGTTTAAAATTAAAAAGCAAATTGATGCTTTATATGCCGACTATACGGATGAAAATGCTGAGAAAATTGGAGAGCTTCAAATTACTTTTGAAGAAATGGATGGTTGGAATGCAGATTCTAACGCGGCTGCAATGTTGTCTAATCTTGGGATTACGGAGGACATACACTATACTTCAATGAAAGATTTGGACGGTAAACAAAAGGTACGTGTACTAATTGCACAAGCACTTTTTGGGAATCCAGATGTTTTAATTATGGATGAGCCAACAAATGATTTAGATTTTGAAACGATTACTTGGTTAGAGAATTTTCTTGCTAATTTTGAAAACACAGTAATTGTGGTGTCACATGATAGACACTTTTTAGATTCTGTTTGTACACATATTTCAGATATTGATTTCAGTAAAATAAACCATTACTCTGGTAACTATACTTTTTGGTATGAGTCGAGCCAGTTAGCAGCAAAACAAAGAGCACAACAAAACAAGAAATCAGAAGATAAAAAGAAAGAATTAGAGGACTTTATTAGACGTTTTTCTGCCAATGTTGCAAAATCTAAACAGGCAACATCACGTAAAAAAATGATTGAGAAGTTAAATGTTGAGGATATCAAACCATCGAGTAGAAGGTATCCTGCTATTATTTTTGATAGAGATCGACAGGCAGGAGATCAGATTTTAAACGTGGAAGGCCTGTCTAAGGAGTTTGAAAAAGAAAAGCTTTTTGACAATGTACATATCAATCTCAACAAAGGAGATAAAATTGCTGTTATTTCTAAAAATTCTAGAGCAATTAGTGCTTTTTATGACGTTATTACAGATAATGAGAAAGCAGATACAGGTAAATTTTCTTGGGGAGTTACTACGACCCAATCGTATTTACCTTTAGATAATTCCACCTTTTTTCAAGACGGACAGTTGAACTTAGTAGATTGGTTAAGACAATATGCACAAACTGAAGAAGAGCGTGAAGAGGTTTTTATCCGTGGGTTTTTAGGAAAGATGATTTTTTCTGGTGAAGAAGCTTTAAAGAAAAGTAATGTGCTTTCAGGAGGAGAGAAAGTTCGCTGTATGTTGTCTCGAATGATGATGAAGAGAGGGAACGTTTTAATTTTAGACGAACCAACAAATCACTTAGATTTAGAATCCATCCAATCTCTAAACAATGCCTTAATTAATTTTAAAGGAACCGTTTTGTTATCGACTCATGATCATGAGTTTGCGCAAACGGTTGCCAATAGAATTATAGAGTTGACCCCAAAAGGGGCAATCGATAGATATACTACTTTTGAAGAATACTTATCGGATCCAAAAATAAAAGAATTGCGCGAGAAAATGTATTCTTAGAAGTAAATACATTCGAATTTCGAAGGTGATGCACGTCGTTTGAATATTAGCATCTATTGGTGAAATTCAAAATTAAGACACTGTTTATGGCTGCTTTTTTACCTATTTATTTTCGAATTGGACTGATGATTTTTACATCAGAAAAAGAAATTGCGCCGCGCACTACCCCGTCGATGGTCTTTATTAAAGCTTCAATTAATTGCATTTTAAGTTGAGACTTGTGATAAATCAAACTGACCTCTCGTGCTGGTGGTGGGTTTTGAAATTCACGTAAATGAGCTTTATCTACATCATTTAAATCTAAGGTATGTAAGTAGGGCAGTAGGGTCATCCCTAAACCCTCTTTAGAGAGTTTGATAAGGGTATCAAAACTTCCGCTTTCCAGCGAAAAGCCTTTTTTATTGTCAATTTTATGATTTCTACACAAATTAAGAATGCTGTCTTTAAAACAGTGTCCATCTTCTAATAATAAAATATCTTCGACTTCTAACTCTTCTTCGCTAATTTGTTTGTTATTGAAAAGTCTGTGGTTTTGTGGAATTAATCCAACAAAAGGTTCATAGTACAAAGGCTTTTCTTTAATCGCCTCGTTTTCTAAAGGTGTTGCGGCAATGGCAGCATCTATATGTCCGTCTGTTAATTTACGTATGATTTCCTCTGTAGTTAGTTCCTCGATAACTAATTTTACTTTTGGATATTTTTTAGTAAAGTTTTGTAAAAACATAGGCAATAATGTAGGCATTATAGTGGGTATAATTCCCAATTTAAATTGGCCACCAATATATCCTTTTTGCTGATGTACAATGTCTAAGATTCGGTTACTTTCGTCGACAATTACTTTTGCTTGTTCTACTATTTTCTCACCCACCTCAGTCAATTCAATTGGCTTTTTTGAGCGGTTAAATATTTTGACACCTAATTCGTCTTCTAGCTTTTGAATTTGCATACTCAATGTAGGTTGCGTAACAAAGCTATGTTCCGCTGCAACTGTGAAATTTTGGTACTCTGCAACCGATAAAACATATTTTAATTGGGTGATTGTCATTGTGATAAAATTTTTTGATAAAGATATTAAAAGTATCAATAATCATTATCGGTTTTCGTAACAAATTTCTGTTAATTTTACAGTCCAAAAGACAAACAAAAATATGAATAAATCAATTTTAGGATTAGACAAAAAAGACAGTGCACATTTAGTAGATAATTTAAATGGGCTATTAGCAAACTTTCAAATATATTACCAAAATTTACGTGGTTTGCATTGGAATATTAAAGGAAAGAACTTCTTTGAATTACATGTGAAATTTGAAGAATTTTATACAGACTCTCAAGTAAAGATTGATGACGTAGCGGAGCGCATACTTACTTTACAAGGAAAACCACTGCATACATTTACTGACTATATTAACAAGGCTTCTGTGCCTGTAGGAAGAGATATTTCTAATGATGAAGAAGGAGTGCGATTAGTAGTCACTTCGCTATCAGAATTGTTAACAATAGAAAGGGAGATTTTAGTGATATCGGAAAAAGCGGACGATGAGGGTACAAATTCTATGATGAGTGATTTTATAGCGGAGCAAGAAAAAACAATTTGGATGTTAAATTCTTGGTTGGGAAAATAATGTGAGTTTTATGTTCTTTAAGTTGAAAACTATTTAAAGACAAAAGGAATGTATACCTTAAAAGGAGCTCAATTTGAGTTCCTTTTTTTATTTTATTACAGAAGAAATTCCAGCTTCAAAACCGATAACTGAAAAGCCAGCATTTGTCATTTGAAAATCAAGGTTAGAAACATGTCCAATATTACTTCCTAAGTATAATAAAGTTTTGTTGCTTATCTTATAAGAGAAACCTAGAGATCCATTTTCAATAAAAGTAAAACCTTTTGCCAATCGTTCAGATCTTGTATCGAT
>DPRC01000097.1:7691-13704 GCA_003537695.1 Polaribacter sp. | reverse complement strand
TGTTCGAAGCGTCATCATAATAAATTGGTTGTTTGCTAGGCAGATATCTGAGGGCCTGTTTAAGGTAAAATTTGCTTTTCCAGAATGCGTGGGAGTGAAGTCGTTTTCTCGTGCATTGTTGGGTAAGTAAAAGCCTCCTTCGTCCCGAACGCGCGCATTGTAATCTTTGAAGCCAGGAATAGTCGCTTCAATCTTTGCTCGAATAAAATCATAATTACTAATAAGATGTGTCCAACTAGTAAGGGTACATTGTAAAGTGGCATTGGCTATTCCCGCAACAATACTTGGTTCACTTAATAAATGTTTGGAAGGTGGACTTAAAGGACCATGAGATTGCTGAATGATCCCCATGGAATTTTCGGTAGTTACAAATTGCAATCCGGAAGTTTGAAGGTCTTTTTCTGAGCGACTTAAGCAGGGCAGGATTAATGCTTTCTTCCCATGAATTAAATGACTTCTATTCAGTTTTGTAGAGACTTGTACAGTAAGTTGACATTTTTTTAAAGCAGCAGCGGTAAATTCGGTATCAGGAGTTGCAGAAACAAAGTTTCCTCCCATTCCAATAAAAACTTTTGCTTTTTCTACATGCATTGCTGCAATAGAAGCAACTACATCTAAGCCCTGCGCTCTTGGTGCTTTAAAATGAAATTCTTTCTCCAGCGCATCTAGAAAAGAAGCTTTTGGTTTTTCCCAAATGCCCATAGTTCTGTCTCCTTGCACATTGGAATGTCCGCGAACTGGACAGGTACCTGCTCCTTTTTTTCCAATACTCCCTTTTAATAATAGGATGTTAACAAGCTCCTGAATATTATCTACCGCATTCTTATGTTGGGTTAAACCCATTGCCCAACAAATAATAATTTTTTCATTATTGATAATTAGTGCGGTAGCTTCTTTTATTTTTTCTAAAGAAATGCCTGTTTGTGGGAGTAGTTCTTCAAATGAATAAGCATCTAAATCCGCTAACATTGTATCAATTCCGCTCGTTTTTTTAGCTATAAAATCGTGATTAAAAACACTTCCGGGGTTTTTAGTCTCTTCCGCTTTCATCAATTTCAAAATAATTTTCAGTAAAGCAACATCTCCATTAATTCTTACGGGTAGAAACACATCGGTTAAATCTTGTCCTTTGCCAACCCATTTTAATGGATTTTGAGGATCTTTATAATTTATCAAGCCAACTTCAGGCAGCGGATTTATTGTAATTATTTTACCACCATTTTTTTTAGTTGCTCCCAAAGCAGATAACATTCTAGGATGATTTGTCCCAGGATTCTGTCCAATAACAATCACAACATCGGCGTGGTCAAAATCGTCTAAAGTCACAGAGCCCTTAGCGATACCCAATGTTTCTGAAAGGGCAATTCCACTAGATTCGTGACACATATTAGAGCAATCTGGTAAGTTATTAGTGCCAAATTCTCTTACAAATAGCTGGTATAAAAAGGCAGCCTCATTACTGGTTCTTCCAGAGGTATAAAAAATGGCTTGGTCTGGAGATGCTAATGTATTTAATTCCTTTCCAATCAGTGTAAAAGCAGCTTCCCAAGAAATTGCTTCGTAATGGTCTTTGCCTTCTGGTAAATACATAGGCTCTGTAATACGTCCACTTTTACCAATTTCATAATCAGAAAGCTTAGACAGTGCTGCTACAGAATGTGTGGCAAAAAACAATGGGGATACTTTGTTTTTGGTGGCTTCTTCTGCAACTGCTTTCGCACCGTTTTCGCAATATTCGGCTAAAAAAGCACGTTTGGCGTCAGGATCTGGCCATGCACAACCGGGGCAGTCAAAACCTTCTTTTTGATTGATGTTTTTTAACAGACGAATCCCCTTGAGCACACCTACTTCTTTTTTTATATGTGTTAGTGCAGATACAATTGCTGGAAATCCAACTGCAGTTGTAGGAATTTTTGTGAGTTGTATACCTGTTAATTTTTCAGGTGGCTGTGCATTCCTTTTTTTAGACATCTGCTATGTTTTTTAGAAAATCAGGATTTGAATAAACAGTCATTTTTTGTTCGCGTGTAAACCCTATGAGACAAATTCCAAATTCTTTCGCGAAGTCTACTGCTAAAGAAGAGCAGGCAGAAACAGCAATGATAACTGGTATTTTAGCAATAAATGCTTTGGTTACTATCTCGTAAGACACACGACCACTAACAAGCAGATATTGTGCTTTTTTCAATGCATCTTGAAGCAAGAGTGCCCCCACCGTTTTATCCACTGCATTGTGTCTCCCAAGATCTTCTTTAAGTGTCAATAACTCGTGATTTTTATTAAAAATTGCAGCGGCATGACTTCCCCCTGAAGCTTTAAAAGTTTTTTGAAAAAGGTGCATCTTAGAAAACATAGCACGCACTATTTCTGATGAAAAAGAAGCATTTGATAAGAGTTTTTCGCCTGCGATATCTAAATCTTTTAGTTCTTGTTTACCGCAAATTCCACAAGAAGAAACAGACAAAAGTGTTCTTTTATTTAAATAACCTTTTCCTAAATCTTCTTTTCGAATGCGAACATTAATAATGCTAGGAATTTGAGAGGCTTCTTGTAGTACTTCAAAAATAAAATCGGAACCATTCTTATAGATATCTTCGGCATACAACAAGCCTCTTACAAGTTCTTTGTCATTGTCAGGTGTCCGCATAACAACAGTATATGCAGTGCTATTGATGTTAATTTGTAGCGGAGCTTCTACCACAAGTGCATCCGTTACAATTACTTTTTGCTGGTTTGTTATTTTTAGTCCTTGATAGGATCCTGTTTGCATGCGGTAGAGAGTTAAGCCTTCCTCACAAACTTACTAAAAAAGTAATCGTCAAAGAAAATAAAATCCGTAAAATGCACGCATGATAGAGAGGTTACAATTTTCAAATAGACAAAAGGTGCTGGGGGATAGGGAAGTAGTTTTAAAGGCAGCAAAAAAAGAAGGTGTTTTTAGTAGAAAGTTTCTTATTCTTTTGAGCAAAAAATAACGATCAACTGATTGTCTATGTTTGTGGTAAAAAATAGGTAAAGAGAACCTCCATCCTTAATTTTTAATTCTTTTCGAATTTGTGTGACCGTTTTTGGGAAATTTCTTGTGGTAATATTTGCTTTTTCTCCAGAGATGAGTTTGCTTAATTTCTTTTTATCGTAGGCAACTACTTTGTCAATTTTAAAAGTTCGTCCTGGAAATTGGATGTTTTTTTTTGAAGTATAAATATGAGAATGTCGATGTATTTTAAAAACGGAGAGCTGTGCAGATATTTGGTGAAATCCACCTGATTTTAAGAGGGCAGCATTTGGTTCATACAAGTAAGCGCTTGGCTCAGAATACACAGATTCAACCGGAGCACTCCATTGAAAATTGAATTTTTGAGCTTTCTTTTTATGCATATTAATTGTTTTCACGGAGATGGCTCCTAAAAATCCTTTTTCTAATAGAAACAAGACTTCCTTGACTTCATTATCCACGGCAACAACCTGTATTTCTCGTACATATTTTAGTTCGCTAATGGCGCTTGTTAGGTCTAGTATTGGAGATATTTTCAGGAGTATCTGGTCTGTTTTACTAAATAGAAAATCAAGATGTTCAGGTACATTTGGTAGACAGTCTTTTAATAAAAAGACTTTCCCTTTAAGGTCGTTTCTTCGCGATGGATCTATATAAATACATTCAAAATTCTGTGCACTATTTTTTAGAAATTCGATGCCATCGCCACAATGTGTGATAATTTTTTGCTGCTGTAACTGTTGGTAGTTATAAGCTACAATGTCAGAAAGTTCTGCATTAATTTCACAATGTGTCACCTCTTTAAAATGTTTTGCAAAGTAATAACAATCAACTCCAAAACCTCCTGTTATGTCAACAATAGAGCTGCCTTTTAGAAGCTTGGATTTATAGTTAGCAGTGATTTCTGAGGAGGTTTGTTCCAAACTAACTTTTGGTGGATAGTAAATTTTTTCGGCAGAAAACCAAGTAGGTAATTTTTTTTCAGCTTTTTGTTTTGCAGCTATCTGATGCGCTAATTCTTGAATAGAAACCTCTTTAAAAGGACTTCCTTTTAAAATAATTTTTGTAAGATCTGACTTTAAATGAGTGCAAATAAATTTTTGAATTTCAGCTTTTAGAAGGTATGAGTTCAAAGAAGTTAAATGTTTTTAGTTAATGATTTTACAATTTTATTTTCTGCTAAAAATTCTTTTAAAATAACCTTTAAAGCGGTATACATTGGAACCGCTACAATCATCCCCACAATACCAAAAAGTAATCCACCAATGATAATGATTAAAAATATTTCTAAAGGATGCGATTTTGTTGTTTTGGAAAAAATAAGTGGTTGACTGACAAAATTATCTACCAACTGGGCCATTAAATACCAGAACAATATCCACAAAGAAGTCGCTAATATTTCTGTCTGAAAGTCTAAGCCAATATTACTAGTCATCGACAATACAAACATAATTATGGCACCGATCATTGGGCCAACGTAAGGAATTAAATTTAGTAATGCACATAAAAAGGCAATGACAAGGGCATTATCAATATCAAAAATCAGTAAAATGAGGGTATATAAAACAAAAAGGATTGTAATTTGGGAGAGCAAACCAATAAAATATCGGGATAATAAATTATTAATGGTTTCTAAGGAGCTAGAAAACCGGCCTTCATTGCCATTTGGAACAAGGGTCAACATACCATTTTTTAATAAATGACGGTCTTTCATAAAAAAGAAAGAAATAAATAATACAGAAAATAAACCGACACTTAAAGAGCCCACTGCCTCTAAAACAGCATTTAAAAAGTTGGGAATTTCCTTAAAGGAAGCTAGGAGGTCTACATTTTTTAATTCATTCAATACGTCGATTCCTTTTGATAAGAAATAACTATTTACTTGGGCATATATTTCTTGCACACTCGCCTGTAATTCGTCTACCTCCAGTAAGGACAGGCTTTTACCTTGTTCTGCAATCAATGGAATAAACATAACAATTAAACCAGATAAAAAACTCAACATTAAGAGCATTGTGAAAATAACGGCAATGGTATTCGGAAGTTTTAATTTAGTTCCAAGAAATAAAATAATAGGCCGTGCAATTAAAGATAAAATACCGGCAATAATAATATAGCTTAGGACCGATTGAATTGTATATAAAAAGAGACCGAATAGGACTATTCCGACCAAGATTCCAAAGGCCTTTAAAATGCCGCTTGTAATGGTTTTTGAATTCATTCGTTGTATGCTTTTACGTTTTCTAAATTTAATTGAATTCCGATAGATAATTGATGACTTTTAGCTAATAAAGCGCCACTTTCAGTGACGGTCCAATCTTCCCATGTAGCGGAAACACCCCCTATAGGAATAATTTTTGTCCACATTTTAAAAGAGGTAGGGACGAATTGCTTATTTAAAATCCAGAGATATGAATCTCCGGGAGTGGAACCTCCAGAAGTGTAGGTAACTAAAAGTGCTGCGCGACCATTATGAGTAACAATACGTCGCTCTGTACCTGCATCAAATACTTTGTAGGGAGCAACCAGCCAGAAAGAATCATTATTAAAAAAAGAACTGGCTTTTTCTAGGAGTTCTTGATTTATAATTTTCTTACCGTCCTTATAAACTTCTGATTTGTCTGGCCTTTTTGTGTTTAAAATTACAGTATTTTTTTCCCAGGAAACTTCCACAATATTTTTTTGTTTATACCATTTGTAAAAGTGCACTCCTCGAAAACTCCATGTAAAAATTTCTGTTTTTTCGAAATTCTTATACTGAAGTGATGCAAGCATTTTGTGTGCAAGTGCATCTGCGGCCTTGCCTGTTTTCCCCTCTGGCAACGCTTCATTGCTTACCACATAATAAATACCAGCTGCAGTAATTAGAAGTGCCAAAGTAATGCCTATAAATTTAAAAAATTTCTTCATGTTGGATTGCTAAAATTTCTGAAGCTAAAATATCATTTTTTCAAGGAAGAAATGCGAAGTTCAACTGCTAATATTACAAATGTACTTTTTCTGAGTGACTCTATTGAG
>DPRC01000097.1:5574-7269 GCA_003537695.1 Polaribacter sp. | reverse complement strand
AATGAATAAAAGCATTTTTGAAAATAGTTCTAAATTTTTTAGGAAGTGCTTTTGTAATACATACGGTAACTTTGGTTAAAGGATGCACAAACGAAAGTGTTGCCGCATGCAAATACAATCCTTTTCCTTTTAAGACGAATCCCTCATTAAAATAATTTTGGTCTCCTAATATTGGGTTTCCAATACCAAATAAATGTTTGCGTAACTGATGCTTTCTTCCCGTTTGTGGCTGTAATCTTATTAAATTTAAATAGCCAAATCGTTCAGAAGGTGTTTTCTGTAGCACTTCATATGTTGTATGTGCTTCTTTTCCTTCAATAGTTTGCGCTATTTCTCCCGAAGTCTCCATAGCTCCCATGGCAATAGCGAAATACGTTTTTTTTATTTTTTTTTCTAAAAATAATGCACTCAATGTACGGATAGCTGCACTTGTTTTTCCTATCAATAACACTCCGCTTGTAGCCTTGTCTAATCGATGCACAGGTTGTGGTCTTACAGCGTCTGGTAGCGTGCTTTTTTCAAGGTTTTGAGCCAACCCGTTTGCAATGGTCATAAACTTATTTCCACTCACTAAAATCCCAGGAGGTTTGTTTATTATAGCGAAATAGTCATCTTCAAAGAGCACTTCTAGCGGCAATTCTAACCGTTTAAAAACAGAGGATACTTCCGACTGAAAAAGACTTATTTTTTCTCCACCAGAAATATATTTCGCGGTAGTGGCTTCAATCCCGTCAATAAAAACGAGTTTTTTCTTAATGGCTTTTTTGATGCCAGATTTTGTAGGGACTGTTTTAAAAACTCCAACGCCATATTCTTGAAAACGAACAGGGTTCTCTAATACCTTGGCGATATGGGTTTCTATAAGTTTCATTATTTAGCAAAAAGTTGCCCGATGTCTTTGAAAGCTTTAAACTCTAACGCGTTTTTCTCTGGATCATTAAAAAACATGGTTGCCTGTTCTCCAACTTCTCCTTGAAAACGAATGCAAGGAGCAATTATAAAAGTGGTATTGCTTTCTTTTAAGTTGTTCGCTAAAGTATGCCAGTCTTCCCAAGTCAAAACAACTCCGAAATGGGGCACGGGAACGTCATAACCATCGACAGGATTTGATATTCTTTGGGGCTTAAAATCCTCTTTTTGATGGATGACAAGTTGGTGTCCGAAAAAATCGAAGTCAACCCAGCTTTTCGTACTTCTACCTTCTTTACAATTTAAAATACCACCATAAAAATCTCTGCACAATTTTAAGTTTTGAACAGGGATGGCGAAGTGAAAAGGTTGAATCATAATTTTTTAGTTTTTAAACGTATTATTTTATAGTGTATAGGTGTGAAGAGGTGCTGGTTAAAACCCTACAGCAGCGTCATCTCCACGTGCATCTGCGCCACCTTCTAAACTTCCATTTGGCAGCACTAAAATAGCATCTACTTTACCAATAACAAGCGCCTTTTTTTCATATAATGCATAGCCTAAGGCTTTTAATTCTGTTTTTGTTTCGCTGTTAAAACCTCCTGGTTCCATACGAATAACGTCTGGCAACCATTGATGATGAAATCTTGGTTGGTCTACAGATTCTTGCATTCCCATGTTGTATTCTGCAATATTTAAAATGTTTTGTAAGACAGAAGTAATAATAGTGGAACCTCCTGGAGTTCCTAAAACCATTTTTAATTTTCCGTTTTTCTCTACAATGGT
>DPRC01000097.1:4879-5176 GCA_003537695.1 Polaribacter sp. | reverse complement strand
CCATATACATTTGGTACTCCAGGTTTACTAGAGAAATCGTCCATTTCATTATTTAAAATAAAACCGGCACCTTTTACAACTACTTTAGACCCGTACCCTGTATTTAAAGTGGTGGTCACAGACACGGCGTTTCCAAATTGGTCGATAATAGAATAATGTGTGGTCTCGTCACTTTCAAATCCTAGAACTTTTCCATGAGAAACCTCCGAAGATGGAGTTGCCTTATCCCAAGAAAAATTATCCATTCTTTGGTTTATATAGTCCGTGGCTGTCAAACTATCAATCGGAACATTTACA
>DPRC01000097.1:2462-4492 GCA_003537695.1 Polaribacter sp. | reverse complement strand
TCTGTTAATAGTTGAATATATTTGGTAGAATTATGCTCAATTTCTGAGATGTTATATGGAGCTATCGATTTTAAAATTTGCGCCAAACAGATTCCACCACTGGCAGGTAATGTCATGGACGTAATTTGATAATCCTTGTATTTAAACGTAATGGGTTTGCGCCAAATAGCGGTATACTTTTGTAAATCTTCGCGAGAAATAATCCCACCCAATTGGGCAACATAATTCACAAATAATTCCGCGGTTTTTCCTTCATAAAATCCGGCTCTTCCAAGGTCACGAATACGTTCTAAGGTTTGTGCGAGTTCCTCTTGTTTTAAAAGGGAACCTTCTCTCCACTCTGCCTCAAAGAGTGTTTTGTACGTATTTACTTTTTTAAATTTCGCAGTAGCCTTATTCAAAGATGCTGCTTGTTTTTTTGTGATTTTAAAACCATTTCTTGCCAAATCAATTGCAGGCTGTATCAGTTCTTTAAAAGGAAGGCTTCCAAACTTCTCATAGACTTCGAAAGCACCAGCAACAGAGCCCGGAATTCCTACTGCGTGCGCACCCACTGTACTTTTATTTTTAATAACATTACCAGCACCATCTAAATACATGTCCTTATGAGCAGTAATGGGTGCTTTTTCTCTAAAGTCCAAAGCTCCTTTTGTACCGTCATTGTTGCGGTAAACCATAAAACCACCGCCGCCAATATTACCGGCAACAGGATATGCGACTGCCAAGGCAAAATGGGTCGCAACCATGGCATCGTAGGCATTGCCACCTTTTTTAAGAATGTCTGCGCCAATTTTTGAAGCTTCTATCTTTGCAGAAACTACCATTGCTTTTTGGGCGATCAAACCGCTGTTTTTCTCTTTTATATTGGAGGAGTTACACTTTATAAAAAGGAATGAAAATGCGAAAAGTAAAATTAATTGTTTCATAAAGTCTTTTTTATTTCTTTTAGTTTTTGATCTGAAAAGTTACGTAAATCCTCGAAGAAAAGCATGAAATCTTCTTCAAACTCTTTGTTTAATTCCTTTAAATCTTCAATGGCTAAATTCATTTTTGATTTTCCTTTCGTCCGTTGGTTCATCCCGTTTAAAACCTTTTCAATTCCGTCTTCAAATTGGTAATTGAACAAAAGATTGTAAGCAATCATATACTTTATAAATTCCTGAGATTTTATGGGCAAGTCATCGGAGACTTCACTAAACATTTTATTGACTGCATCGGTGAAGATATCAAAGGGGATTTCCGAATACTTGGCCCAGTTTTTAGCTAAGAAATAGTCATAAAAAATATCAATAATTACACCGCCGTAGTGTCCGTAACGTTTGTGCAAGCGCCTTTTACTTTTCCTAACAAGTGCGTGTGCATCCGTATAGGTATCTATAGCACGGTGTAGAAAAATACCTTGCTGAATTTCTTTAGAAAAACCTTCGTAATTATTCCCTTTAATATGATCTGCAATAAAATTACCAATCATAATATTAGGGTTATTTTTTGACAGGTATAAATGGGCTAGGAAATTCATTGGGAATTCTTTTTAATTTCTTTAAAAATAAAAGAAGGGCAGTGCTATGAGCTTTTATATTTTCTTCATAAAAGTAATTAAAAAGCCACAACTTAAAAGTTGTGGCTTTCGATATTTATGGAATGTGGTCTCATAAAAAACACACAGGTACATTTAGCTATTTAACATTACAGGCATTACAAGCATTGTAACTTGCTCTCCTTCATCTGTGCCATCTATAGGAGTTAAAATTCCTGCTCTGTTTGGTAAAGACATTTCGATTAAAACATCTGTGGCACTCAAATTACTTAACATTTCACTTAAAAAACGCGAATTAAAACCAATTTGCATGTCATCCCCTTGGTAATCACAGCTCAAGCGTTCATCCGCTTTATTTGCAAAATCTAAATCTTCTGCAGAAATATTTAATTCAGTTCCTGCCATTTTTAAACGTATCTGATGCGTTGTTTTACTGGAGAAAATAGAAACACGTTTTACAGAGTTTAAGAACGAAGCTCTATCCACCGTTAGT
>DPRC01000097.1:0-2292 GCA_003537695.1 Polaribacter sp. | reverse complement strand
CATCCCCTTGGTAATCACAGCTCAGGCGTTCATCTGCTTTATTTGCAAAATCTAAATCTTCTGCAGAAATATTTAATTCAGTTCCTGCCATTTTTAGACGTATCTGGTGCGTTGTTTTACTCGAGAAAATAGAAACACGTTTTACAGAGTTTAAAAACGAAGCTCTATCCACCGTTAGTTTGTTTGGATTCTCTTTTGGAATTACGGCTTCGTAATTCGGATATTTCCCATCAATTAAACGACATACTAAAACAATATTATCAAAAGTAAATTTTGCATTCGCATCGTTGTATTCAATGGTAACGTCACTATCCGAACCTCCTAAAATTCCTTTCAATAAATTTAAAGGTTTCTTCGGCATAATGAATTCTGCTGTTTGATCGGCAGTTACATCGGTTCTTGAGTATTTTACGAGTTTGTGTGCGTCTGTAGCTACAAAAGTTAAACTCTGCGTGCTAAATTGAAAGAAAACACCGCTCATTACTGGGCGTAAGTCGTCATTTCCAGCAGCAAATATTGTTTTCGAAATTGCAGTTCCTAAAATATTTGCAGGAATTATTGTTTTACTTGGTGAAGGCAATGAAAGTGCTTTTGGAAATTCATCTCCACCAAAATAAGCCATGTCGTATTTTCCTTGATCAGAGCTAATCTCTATGGTGTTATCGCCTTCCGTTTTAAAGGTAAGCGGTTGGTCTGGAAATGTTTTCAAGGTATCTAACAACAAACGTGCGGAAACGGCAATAGAGCCGCTGCTGTCACTTTCTACAGCAACCACAGAACTCATCGTAGTTTCTAAATCTGATGCAGATATTTTTAAATTATTTTCGGATAATTCAAACAGAAAATTGTCTAAAATTGGTAGTGTGTTATTGCTATTTATAACGCCTCCTAAAACTTGTAATTGTTTTAATAACTGCGAACTAGATACAATGAATTTCATGTAATTTCTTTTCTTTATGTGTTTTACAAATATATTCTAAAAAAGTGACTTTAAAAATAAATTTATCAACAGGTTCTTATCAATTTGTTGGTAAAGGTTAAAACGTTATTATTGTGTTAATCTCTTTTTTTAGGGGTATAAAATGTTATTTTTGTTTGCACTCAAATATAATAGATGAAAAATATATTCTTTGTCATTCTTGCGTTATTGTTAACCTCACAGAGTTTTCAAGCTCAAAAGCCTTTAAAATTAAATTCAAATGAAATTTATGAAAGGGTACAAAAGCTTAATTTTTTAGGGACTGCTTTATATATTGCGGCGCACCCAGATGATGAAAATACGCGATTGATTGCTTATTTGGCAAATACAGTAAAAGCAAGAACGGGATATTTATCACTAACAAGAGGAGATGGGGGTCAGAATTTAATTGGTTCAGAGATTAGAGAATTATTAGGTGTTATCAGAACACAAGAATTGTTAGCGGCAAGAAGAATTGACGGTGGCCAACAAATATTCACAAGAGCAAATGATTTTGGATATTCTAAACATCCAGACGAAACTTTGAAAATTTGGAACAAAGAAAAAGTGTTGAGTGATGTTGTTTGGGCAATTAGAACGTTTAAACCAGATGTTATTATCAATAGGTTTGACCACAGAACTCCAGGAACCACCCACGGTCATCATACCGCTTCTGCGATGTTAGGTGTAACTGCTTTTGATTTGGTTGGCGATAAAAATCAGTTTAAAGAACAATTAAAGTTTACAGATACCTGGCAACCAAAGCGACTCTTTTTTAATACTTCTTCATGGTTTTATAGAAACCAAGAAGATTTTGAGAAGGCGACAAAAGGAAAATTAACATCTTTTGATGTTGGTGTTTATTATCCCTTAAAAGGACTTTCTAATAATGAATTAGCTGCTATTGCAAGCAGCCAGCATTTATGCCAGGGCTTTGGAAGAGTCACTACCAGAGGAAGTCAAAATGAATATGTAGAATTTTTAAAAGGAGAAAAACCAAAAGATAAAAACGATATTTTTTCTGGAATAAATACTACTTGGAATCGTGTAGCCGGAGGAGGCGAAATTGGTGCTATTTTATATGAAGTTGAAGCCAATTTCGACTTTACAAATCCATCCAAACATCTGCCTAAATTGATGGAGGCATATGCAATGATACAGCAATTAGCGGATGCGCATTGGCGAAGGATTAAAGACAGGCAAATTCAAGAAATTATTGAGGCCTGTGCAGGTTTATATTTAGAGGCATCTGCAGACCGTTCGTCAGGAACACCAAATGCCATTGTGAATGTGAACTTTGAAGTTGTAAATAGAAGCAGTGTCTCTATGGAGTT
>DPRC01000020.1:10898-11345 GCA_003537695.1 Polaribacter sp. | reverse complement strand
CATTAGTAAAAAACCTTACTTTCACAAGTATTGGTCCTACTCGTACCTACGTAAATTCCTACAATCTCGCTCCATTGTCTATTTTTGACAATGCAAGACTGTCCGTAACGGATCTTGGAAAAAAATAAGGATAGGCTATTTTTAATGCCTGCAAATTTTCTGGCCCAGCACTATAAAAGTCGATATCAAATCTTTTTACTTTGAAATTTACAGCAATATTAGAAACATCTACCTTCTTTACTTGGCGTGTATTACACCCATAAAAGCTAAATAAAACTATTAAAAATACTAGAAAAAATCTCATAAATTTGTATATTAGTAATGAAATTACAGACGTTAAAAATACTAAAAAAATTCTCTAATGAATACAGAAAAAGTAGCAACTCATATTATTTCTTGGTTAAAAGACTATGCAGAAAAGGCCAAGGTAAAAGGTTTTGTAATCGG
>DPRC01000020.1:9647-10505 GCA_003537695.1 Polaribacter sp. | reverse complement strand
ACCTTGTGTGTAGAAATGCCAATACATCAAGCGCAGAGTCATGTTAGCAGAGCAGAAGAGCATATCAAACAACTAAAAGAACGTTTTAACAATGTTTCTGAAGTTAGAGTAGACCTTACGGGAACTTATGACGGTTTGAAAAAGATGGTCCCTCAAATAAGCGCAACACCAAAAGAAGAGCTGTCTTTAGCAAATACAAGAGCAAGATTACGAATGACTACTTTGTACTATTTTGCTGGATTACACAGTTATGTAGTCGCTGGAACCGGAAACAAAGTAGAAGATTTTGGTGTTGGTTTTTATACAAAATATGGTGATGGTGGTGTAGACTTGAGTCCTATTGCCGATTTGATGAAATCTGAAGTCTATGCCTTGGCAGCCTACTTAAAAGTGCCAAATGCAATACAAACAGCGCAACCTACCGATGGTTTATTTGGAGATGACAGGACCGATGAAGATCAAATTGGTGCCTCTTATGATGAATTGGAATGGGCAATGCAAATGCAAGATGCTGGGAAAAGTGAAAATGAATTTTCTGGAAGAAACCAAGAGGTCTTTAAAATTTATGAAAAAATGCACCACTCAAATCAGCACAAAATGTTACCAATCCCTGTTTGTGAAATCCCAAAAGAACTGAAGTAATGTTTATAAAAAAATTCCACAGCATTGGCTGTGGAATTTTTATTTTGAAATGGATTATACATTTTAAAGAAAGTTTGCAGCAACCATTCTTTTTTTAATTCTTACATATGCACTTTTCTTGCTACCTTTAGATATTTCGAATGGTAGTATACACAATAACATCACAATTTTTAATAGGTGTTGGATTCTTTTCATAGTGGGGAGTTTTTCTTAGCG
>DPRC01000020.1:905-9260 GCA_003537695.1 Polaribacter sp. | reverse complement strand
AATATAACTTAAACAACTCTATTTAGTTTTTCAAAAAGACTAATTTTTAATCCTGTATACCCTTTTATAGATTCTAAGTCAATTGCTACCTCCTCCGTAGCTTGCTTTACAAGCTCATCAATTTTCTTTCCTATTAAGACTCTTCTCAAATTAAAAACGGCATCATTTACTAATTTTGGTAAAATTTCTAACGCTGTTTTTACTTCAATATTTTTACTCCCCCAATTGCTTAATTGGTGTTTCTCTTCATCCATTAAAATAGAAGTAACCGCCGCTGAAATATCTGTGTTTTTATGGTTCACCAACGCATCAATGTCTAATTTTTCAAACTGATTTAACTGGTGAATAATCTCACTGTAAATTTCTTGAAATATCGTGTTTGTAAACTCTGTTTCATCATCTTGAAGATGCACATAAATCTCTGCAGAAACATTGTTATTATACTTTCTTGAAGTTAGGATCAGTTTTCCGTTATCGTCTGCTGTTTCCACTTCTTCAATAAATTCAGTTTCCTCGTTTCCAAACAATAATAAAATCCGAATGATTTCTTTTTCTAAAATAGAAATTTGATCTACTGCTGCCGATGAAACTCCTCCTTTTACCAGACCCATCTGCGTATTCTCTTGCGCTAAAAAATATTCTGCAGGCGGCTCATTTGGATCTTGTTGCGGTCCCTTTTGTTGTCGGTTCGCTTTGCTCTTTTCAAAATTCCCTTTCGTTATTATCTGTGCCAATTCACTAAATAAAACACGTTCAGAAATTTCCATAATTCTGGCACACTCTTGCACATAAACTTCCCGCTGAATGCCATCCGGAATTTTAGAAATACTTGTAACAATGTCTCTAATTACACCCGCTTTCTTCACAGGATCATTGTTAGACTCTTTTAATAAAAGAGATACTTTAAAATTAATAAAATCTTGTGAGGCGTCTTCTAAGTACTTTTTTAATGCTTCGGTAGAATGCGATTTTGCAAAACTATCAGGATCTTCTCCGTCAGGAAACTGCACGACCCTTACGTTCATTCCCTGTTCTAGAATTAAATCAATTCCGCGAATAGAAGCTCTTATTCCGGCTGCATCTCCATCAAAAAGTACCGTAATGTTTTTTGTAAGTCTGTTGACTAACCTTATTTGATCGGCCGATAAGGCCGTTCCAGAGGAAGCTACTACATTTTCAATACCTGATTGGTGAAAGGAT
Organism: Polaribacter sp.; assembly: GCA_003537695.1. GTDB lineage: Bacteria > Bacteroidota > Bacteroidia > Flavobacteriales > Flavobacteriaceae > Polaribacter. The sequence goes on along the minus strand of DPRC01000020.1, from coordinate 8,060 downwards.
ATCACATCTGTGTACCCTTCTACCAAATAGCAATTGTCTTGCCTTGCTATCTCTTTTTTTGCTTGAAAAAGTCCGTATAAAATTTTACTTTTATGATAGATATCACTTTCTGGAGAATTTAAATACTTTGCTGCTTTTTTATCCGCCGTTAAAATTCTACCACCGAAACCTAAAATCCGACCAGACATAGAGTGTATTGGGAATAGCACACGACCTTTAAAACGATCAAACTGTCGGTTCTCTTTTACAATGGTAAGACCTGTTGAAGCTAAGTATTTTAAATCGTAGCCTTTTGCCAACGCCGCTTTTGTAAATCCGTCCCATTCATCCAAACAATAGCCTAATTCAAAAGTTTTTATCGTCTCATCCTTAAAACCACGCTCTTTAAAATAAGAAAGGCCAATTGCCTTTCCTTTGTTCGAGTTCAACATTACATCGTGAAAGTAATCCTTGGCAAATGTAGAAACCAAAAACATACTTTCCCTTTCATTCATCTGCGCCTTCTCTTCACTAGACTGCTCTGTTTCCTCAATTTCTATATTGTACTTTTTGGCCAACCATTTGATGGCTTCAGGATAGGTATAATGCTCATGCTCCATTAAAAAAGAAATTGCATTCCCTCCTTTTCCTGTTGAAAAATCTTTCCAGATTTGTTTCACTGGAGACACCATAAATGAAGGTGACTTTTCGTCTACAAACGGACTCAACCCTTTAAAATTACTTCCGGCTTTTTTCAGTTGCACAAATTCACCAATAACCTCCTCTACTCTCGCAGATTCAAAAACTCGGTCTATAGTGCTTCTAGAAATCATTTCTTTTTTATTAAAAGGGGAGAATATTGTACCAACTTTTTTAAAAACAACACAGTCACAGATCTTAAAAACGTTTGAATTCTATTGCTGTAACTTTATATTTTAAGAGGCTGCTTTTAATTTTTTTAAGGTAGTATTTGTCAGCTTTGCCTCTGCATATGCACTGGTTACATTCAATACTTTTTCTTCTGAACTTGGCAATTCGTACATGGCATCCGTAAAAATAGCCTCACACAAAGAACGCAATCCTCTTGCACCTAATTTATACTCTACCGCTTTTCCTACAATATAATTTAAAGCGCCTTCCTCAATTGTGAACTCCACATCATCCATTCGAAACAGCTTTGTATATTGCTTGATTATTGCATTTTTAGGTTCTGTTAAAATAGCTCTTAAAACAACTGCATCTAAAGGATTCATATAGCTCAAAACGGGCAACCTTCCAATAATTTCTGGAATTAAACCAAATGCTTTTAAATCTGATGGAATTACATATTGTAACAAGTTTTCTTCATCTACTTTATCATCATCTAAAGAAGCACTAAAACCTACTGCCTGCATGTTTAGTCGCTTGCTAATAATTCTTTCAATACCTGAAAATGCTCCTCCAGCGATAAATAAAATCTCTTTGGTGTTTACTTCTACAAATTTTTGTTCCGGATGTTTTCTTCCACCTTTCGGTGCTACATTTACAACGGTTCCCTCTAATAATTTTAACAATGCTTGCTGCACACCTTCACCAGAAACATCACGTGTAATCGACGGATTGTCTCCCTTTCTAGCAATTTTATCAATTTCATCAATAAAGACAATTCCACGCTGTGCCTTTTCTACATCATAATCTGCGGTCTGCAATAGCTTACTTAAAATACTTTCTACATCCTCACCAACATACCCTGCCTGTGTTAAAACAGTGGCATCTACAATTGCGAAGGGAACATTTAACATTCTTGCAATGGTCTTTGCTACCAAGGTTTTTCCTGTTCCTGTCTCACCAACTAAAACAATGTTAGACTTTTCGATCTCCACATCATCGTCGTCGTTTGTTTGCAATAAACGCTTATAATGGTTATAAACGGCAACTGCCATAGCGCGTTTTGTTTCATCTTGACCAATGATATACTGATCTAAAAATGTTTTTATTTCTAGGGGTTTTTTTAGCGTTAAATCTTTTGAAAGATCACTTGTTTTTGTGTCAGAAACTTCTTCCTCCACAATACCGTGCGCTTGCTCGATACATTTATCACAAATATGTGCATCCACCCCTGCAATTAGCAAGTCTGTTTCTGCTTTTTTTCGTCCGCAAAACGAACATTCTAAGTTTTCTTCTTTCGACATTATCTTTAGCTTTTAGCGATTCGCTTTTTTGCTGTTACGGGCACTATAAAATATCCTTATTAAAAAAGACTTTTGTAGTACGCGCGATGAAAAATTTTTTTATTTTTTTCTTTCTAAAACTTCGTCAATCATTCCGTACACTTTCGCCTCATCTGCTTTCATCCAATAATCTCTATCAGAATCATTGTGTACTTTTTCTATTGACTGTCCAGAATGGCTTGCAATAATTGCGTACAACTCATCCTTTAACTTCATGATTTCTCTTGCTGTAATTTCAATATCAGAAGCTTGTCCCTGCGCACCTCCTAAGGGTTGGTGAATCATAATTCTAGAGTGTGGCAGCGCAGAACGCTTTCCTTTTTCTCCTGCACACATTAAAACAGCACCCATTGAAGCTGCCATTCCTGTACAAATAGTAGCAACGTCTGGCTTTATAAATTGCATTGTATCGTAAATACCTAAACCAGCATATACGCCTCCACCTGGAGAGTTGATATAAATTGAAATGTCTTTATTCGCGTCTACACTTTCTAAAAACAATAATTGTGCTTGAATAATATTAGCAACTTGATCGTTAATACCGGTTCCTAAAAAAATAATTCTATCCATCATAAGACGCGAAAAAACGTCCATTTGTGTAATGTTCATTTGACGCTCTTCCATAATATACGGAGTCAAACTACTCGTTATTTTTGTATAATTGGTACTGCTAATTCCGTGGTGCTTTGTTGCGTATTTTTCGAACTCTTTTCCGTAATCCATTTTCGTGCTTCTTTTAGTGTTTGTTTTGTAAATATAAGGACTATTTCTTACTCTTTTGTTACTGGTTGTGGCTAAAAAAACCTGAATCTTACAACTCAGGTTTTTATGTTATCATTCCTAAAAAATTGTATCAGGCGCTACAACAGTTTAAAATTACCTGTACACTTCTTTTGTAAACGCTTCGTAAGAAAGTTCTTTTGATTTAAAACTCATGTTCTCTTTATAAAAAGCCAATAATTTCTGGCTGATCAATTGCGATTGTAATTTTTGAGCTTCTTCTTGATTTTGCAAAATTCTACCTGCAATATCATCCAGTTCTTTTTCTTCTGGATTCATATTGCCAAATTGAGCCATTTGCGTTCGAATAAACCCTTTTGCATATGCTACTAATTCCGTATAATCTATTTTAATATCGTTGTCCTTCATAATCTTTCCTTCGATTAGTTGGTACCGCAATCCGTTTTCAGACTTCTCAAATTCCGCATCCGCTTCGGCTGGAGTTAATGGTTTCTCGCCAGCTGTTCCTAACCATTTTTTCAAAAATACTGCGGGCAGGTCAAACTTTGTATTTTCCACTAAATGCCCTGTAATCGCATTTAATAATTGTTGATCTCCTTGCTGCTTGAATTGAATTTCTGCGTCTTCCTTGATTTTTGCTTTTAGCTCCGTTGCTGTCGTCACACTTCCATCTGCAAATAATTTATCAAACAATTCTTTGTCCAAATCTGCCGGTGCTGTTGTTGTGATGTCTGTTACAGTTAACGTTACTGAATCTGGCACTTCTTGTGCTTCCTCTTCAGCATTGCCTAAAATAGCTTCTAATGTTTTGGTATCTTCAAATAAATCTTTCGTTGCAAACTCGATGCTATCACCTGACTTTGCACCTACTACTTTCTTTTCGTTTTTCTTTCCTTTCAAATCCTTCACAAGAAAGGTTCCTTTTGTATTGATTTCTTTCTCTTCGTTTATAAAGGTACCTGTAATACTTGCTTCTAATACTGCTTCATCCACAGATGAAACCTTACCATAACGTGTTTGTATGTTTTTTAATTCTTCTTCCAGCAACTCTTCAGTCGCAATAATTTTATATTCAGTTACTTTCTTTTTAGACTTTAAGTCTACTTCAAATTCTGGAGTTAAGCCCAATTCAAATTCAAAAGAAAGCGTTGCTGCATCCCAATTAAAATCCTCTTTTACTCTCGGTAACGGATTCCCTAAAAGGGCTAACTTTTCTGCTGCTAAAAATTTATTTAAAGATTCCTGTAAAAGCTTATTTACTTCCTCCATCAGGATAGACCTCCCGTATTGCTTCTTAATCATACCCATGGGTACCTGTCCTTTTCTAAAACCAGGGATGTCCGCTTTTTTACGACGGTCTGCTAATAATTTTTCTACTTTTGCTTGATAGTCGTCTGCAACAATATCAACTTTTACAACTGCATTTAATGCATCTATGTTCTCTCTTGTAATATTCATTTTTTTGCTCTTTTATCTTGAAAAAATCGACTGCAAAATTAGCCAAAAATATTGTATTTAACAAGCATTTAAGCAGTTCAATTTAAGTCTAATGTATTCCTGCTAAGGGAGTAAATTCGCTAATTTTTAACAACTATTGCCTTTTATACCTACCTGCATTACTCTTGCAATGCTCATTTTAAAAAAACCACAGTATTTCCGAGAAAAACGGGTTTGTATCTAAGCTCAAAAAAAACTAATTTTGTAACTTATTAAAATAAATCAGCAGCAGGACATGCGTTTTAGGTTGTTATAACAGTAAAAACCTTGTCTTATGCAATAGCGGTCTCTTTTTAGCAATATGGCGCATATCCTTAAAAATAAAAATATAGAAATCCAGTTAGATCTTCCTACAGAAAATTACAATTTTTCAAGATTCGACTGGACGGGAAAAATTATAGCCTTGCGTTTCCAAGGAATTCAAATGGCGAGCAGGGAAGATCTAGACACAGAGCAACCTCATTCTTCTGGAAAAGGATTTTATAATGAATTTGGAATTGATACCGCTCTTGGATTTGAAGCCGCTGCTATCGGAGACTGGTTTCATAAAATTGGTGTAGGCTTATTAAAAAAAGAAGACGCCAAATACCACTGTGCTAGAAATTATGAAATTAAACCTGCTAATTTCCAGGTTACGGCAAGCTCAAAGATGCTTTCAATAAACTGCATCTCTGCAGTTGTGAATGGGTACGCTTACCTTTTGAAAAAAGAAGTTGAATTACAAGAAAATGGATTCATACTTAGGTATTATTTAGAAAACACAGGTGAAAAAGAAATTATCACCGATGAATACGTTCATAATTTTACGACAATTGGCACTGATTCCATTGGAGCAGACTACACCTTGAAGTTCCCATTTCCAATGAAGCCAGCACTTTTTGAAGAGACGGTAAACCCTGAACAGAAAGTGATGCTCGGCGATCGCACTATTGAATTTAAAGGAGTCCCACAAAAACCTTTTTTTTTCAGCAATCTTTCGGGTACCGAAATAGTGACAGCACAGTGGGAGTTGACTCATTTTAAAAGTAAAATTGGAATTCGTGAAACTGGAAATTTTAATACAGACAAAGTGAATCTTTGGGGAACGAAACATGTAATTAGTCCTGAATTATTTATTAAAATACAACTCAAACCGGGGCAATCAGCCAACTGGACACGCACATACAAGCTCTTTAAAACGCCCTAAGTACTACTTTGCATTCCGCAAGACTGTAACCTTACGCTCCAACTCTGCTTGAAATTCTTCCATCACGGGCCGCACGGTACTTTCTGGTATTTCTGCAACCTTAATATACAATAAGCCATCGATAGCATTGTTAAACTTAGGGTCTACATTAAAAGCGACTAAGCGGGCATTTTGTTTGATATATTTTTTAATTAAAACAGGAATTCTTAAAATTCCAGGCTCAATTTCATCAATAATTTTATCAAACTTTTGCAAGTCTGCCTTGGTTGCATCGAATACAAAATCCTTATCTCCGTCTTTCAACTTTACTTTATATTCTTTTTTTGGACGAATGTATTGGGCAATATACGGATCGTAATAATGAGATTTCATAAACTCAATCATCAACGATTTGGAAAAATCAGAAAACTGATTGCTAATAGAAACACCTCCCATTAGATATTTGTATTCTGGATGGCGCAATGTTACGTGCACAATTCCTTTCCACAATAAAAATAACGGCATTGGTTTTTGCTGATATTCACCACTAATAAAAGCCCTCCCCATTTCGATGGTATCCTCCATCATTTGATGCAATTCAGGCTCAATCCTAAACAATGTATTGATATAAAAACCTTTGATTCCAAATGTTTTATAGATCTCTTTTCCAAGCCCCATTCTATAGGCTCCAACCAAACAGTTTGCTTCGCGGTCCCATAAGAATAAATGATTGTAATACGCATCGTACTTGTCTAAATCAATCTCTTTATTAGTTCCTTCGCCTACCGCTCTAAACGCACGTTCACGCAACCTACCAATTTCCTGTATTAAGTTTGGGATGTCTTTCGCATCTGCAAAAAATACTTCATAATTTTTACTCTCCAACAAACGGCCGTCATTTTCTCTTAATATGGTTACTTCCTTGGTAAAGGCCTCTTTGTCACCTTGTGGTACAATCTTTTTAATTGTTTTTTTAATTTTGATATTTTTTCCTGAAATTAATTTTTTAGATTTCTCAAAAGGGTTTGCCAACATATATGTTTTCCTTCTCAGGAACTCAGAAAAAGCAGGAATCTCATGAAAGACTTCTTGGTCCTTCACGGAAATTGGTTTTCCTACTCTTATTTTGATGACCCTGCCTCCTTGAGAAAACACTTCTGATGGAAGTTTTGCAGTTCTTAAGGTGTCAGATATTTTAGACAGTACATAAAACAATCGGCTATTTTTTGCATGAAAATAAATAGGTATCACCGGTACTTTTGCCTTTTTAATCAGTCTAACAGCACCCACTTCCCAAGGTTTGTCTACGTTTAATTTTCCATCTTTATAAGTAGAAACCTCTCCCGCAGGAAAAATACCCAAAGGCTTCCCTTCTCTCAAATGCAGCAAAGCACTTTTAATTCCTGCAAGACTGGATTTTGCATCCTTTCTTGTTTCAAAAGGATTTACTGGCATTACATACGGTTTTAAAGGAACAACTCTGTGCAATAAAAAATTGGCAATTATTTTATAATCTGCTCTTTTCTCGATTAATAATTTCAATAATAGCACACCATCAATACC
>DPRC01000020.1:0-513 GCA_003537695.1 Polaribacter sp. | reverse complement strand
TCTTCCTCGTGGATTTCAAATTTAATTTTACAATCGTTTAAAATCCCATTTAAAAAGGCGAGGTCTGATTTATTTTTATTTTTATCGTAAATTTTATTAATCTTGGAAATACGGAGTATTTTAAGCAACACCCACCCTATAAAAGTTCCAAAAAAATCAAGCTTTTGAAGTTTCAAAGCTTGTGCAATTTCTTTAGACGTTATCAGTCCCATAAATTATCATTAGAAGTACGTGCAAAAATAGTAAAAAACAAATGTGTAACTATTCATTTGGCTCTAAAACAATTTGGATTGTTTCCTTATTCACCTGTGTTAGTAATGAAGTTCCTTTTGCTTCAATAAACGCGATGGCATTTTCGTCAAAATGACGCACTGTATAAAGGTCAACACCTTTTTGTACTTCAATTTTAAACTCTTTTTCCAAGGCGTTATAAAAGGTGTCAAAGTTTTTAAATTTATTATCGATGCACACAGAAAAGCTAATCGCAGAATTTTGAATAACATTCACCTTTAG
>DPRC01000152.1 GCA_003537695.1 Polaribacter sp. | reverse complement strand
TATTTTTATTTATTGTAAGCTTTCTCTTAATTTTTCCGCTACCAGTTCAGAGGATGCTGGATTTTGTCCTGTAATTAAGTTTCCGTCTTGCACTGCATATGCGGCCCAATCTTCTTTTTTAGAATACACACCACCATTCTCGGACAACATGTCTTCCACTAAAAAAGGAACGATTGAAGTCAGTTGCACTGCAGCTTCTTCACTATTTGTAAAACCGGTTACTTTCTTGCCATTTACTATCGGAGTTCCATCCGTGTTTTTTACATTTTTTAAGGCAGCAGGAGCGTGGCATACAAAGGCAATTGGCTTTTGTTGCATATTGAATTTTTCAATTAAAGCAATGGAGCTGGCGTTCTTTGTTAAATCCCATAAAGGTCCATGCCCTCCTGGATAAAAAACAGCATCAAAATCATCTGGATTCATATCCGCTAATACCTTTGTATTTGTAATTAAAGCATTGGCTTCCGTGTCTTTATTAAAACGATCTGTAGCCGCTGTTGCAGCATCAGGACTCGCACTGCTTGGATCTATTGGTGCAGCACCTCCATTGGGTGTTGCAACGGTAATGGAGGCTCCTGTATCCGATAATAAATAGTACGGGCTGGCAAATTCTTCTACCCAAAAGCCTGTTTTATTTCCTGTATCTCCTAATTGACTGTGTGATGTAAGTACAAATAATATATTCATGTTTTCTTTTTTAATAATTAATTTTCTTCTCAATATTTTTAAAAAGCTACTGTTATTTTTAAACTGTAAAAGTGCTGTGGTCTTTTGTTTTAATAGGACATTTTTACAATTTCTTCAATATTTTCAGGTGTTAAGGATTTGTGTTCTCCCAATCCTAACCACCCTCGATTTGTAAAGCGCTTTGCAATGATTTCTGCAGTGCCTTCAAAGTCTTGCGTGTAATCAGATAACTTGGTGTCTATTCCTAATTCATGAAAGAAAGCGACTGTTTTATCAATGGCCGCTTGGGCTCTTTCATCAGTACTTCCCTCCGTAATATTCCAAACACGTGCTCCATATTGTGCTAATTTTTCCTTTTTAGCATCAAAATTGAAGGTGTAGTGACTTGGTGTAATAATGGCTAGAGTTCTTGCATGGTCAATTCCATACAATGCAGTCAATTCGTGTCCCATAGCGTGCACCGCCCAATCTGTAGGTACTCCTTTTTGAATTAATCCATTTAAAGCCATGGTGCAACTCCACATAAAATTAGAGGCTGCATTATGGTCAGAAGGGTCGTTTAATACCTTCGGAGCTACTTCAATAATCGTTTGTAAAATACTTTCTGAAAAACGATCTTGCAGTATAGCGCCATTTGGATAGGTCATGTACTGCTCTAAAACATGTGTAAAAGCATCTGTTAATCCATTTGCTAACTGCCGTTTTGGAATTGAAATAAGCACTTTTGGATCTAAGATGGAGAATTCAGGAAATAATCCAGGACCACCCATCGCTAATTTTTCTTTTGTTTCTGTTCTCGTAATTACTGCGCCAGAATTCATTTCAGATCCTGTTGCAGGCAAGGTGAGTACCGTTCCAAAAGGCAGGCCTTTTTCTGTTTTGATGTTTTTTGATAGGATGTCCCAAGGAGTTTCCCCTTCGTATAACGCTGCTGCAGATAAAAATTTAGCACCATCAATTACAGAACCACCGCCTACTGCTAATAAATAGGTGATGTTTTCATCTTTGATAATTTTTAAAGCATTTAGCAACACTGCATATTCCGGATTTGCAGGAATTCCGGAAAATTCTAGTACATCCAATCCAGACAATGCTGTTTTTACTTGCTCATAAATACCATTCTTTTTGATGCTTCCTCCGCCGTAGAGCAATAATACTTTTGCGTTTTTTGGTATTTCATTTTCTAATTTTCCAATCGAATCTTTTCCAAATATTATTTTGGTCGGATTTTTAAAATCAAAATTGTTCATTTTTTAACTGTTTTAGGGAATTATTTTTAATACTTAATTTTATGCAGGTACTTTAATACTGCTCCAGGCAGCTTGATAGGCTTCCTCTACGTGTGTGGCATCCAATTTAAAAGCGCCTCTTTTTTCTGACATCATTAAAAAGGACAATGGATTAATGGTGTAGGCATACAACAGGTAATCTGAGATTGGTTTGATAATGCCGGCATCCTTGCCGCGAGCCCAAAGGTCGAGTAGGGGCTGTAAGTGTTTGATGCCTTCTTGCCTGCTAGTTTCGTCAATCATTGGTGTATTGTCGCATTGTGCCAAAAACATAGCATATTTGCACTCCTTGAGTTTAAAATCTGCAATACGTTTCCAAATAATCTCAAAACCCGCCGCCACAGGCATTTTTTCTGTGTAGGTTTCAAAAGCGTAATCCGTATATTTTCCTTTGACTTCGATGTATGTTTTATTTACAAGGTCTTGCTTGTTCGCAAAATATAAATAGATCGTTGCAGGGGATACCTGTGCCATGTGTGCAATCTTACTCATAGAGGTTGCGTGAAAGCCGTTGTTGTTGACCAACTCGATAGTCGCTGCAATTAATGCGTTTCTTTTTTCTATACTTTTTTGTAGTGCTGCCATATTGTTATTTCTACCACAAAGGTATGAATAAAAATGAACGTTCATTCTTTTTTAACAAAAGTTTAGGTTCTATTGCTATTGCTCTGCAGTAAAGTGCAACAGATTTCTCTAAAAGCGAAAGAAGTTAATAAAATTTGGGTGAACGTTCAAATTCAGTTCTTTTTTATTTAAATTAGCTGTAAATTACAGCACACTAAAATTGAATATTATGGAATTGACTGGATACGTTATTATCGCTTTGAAAATTATCGTGGGTATTAGTATTTTAAATGTTTGGCTTTTACAAAAGAACAAGGCAACTATTTGGAGAGGTGGTACAGCAAAAACTATTTTTGAGGAATTTGAAGCATATGGTTTGTCAAGACAGTTTTGCTATATTATTGGATTTTCAAAAGTAAGTTTAGCACTTATCTTGTTGGCTTCCATACAGTTTACTGCACTTACTTTAATAGGTAGTTTAGGGCTAAGTCTTTTGCTTTTTGGATCGATATTGGTCCATATTAAAATTAAGGATGTTTGGTATAAATCATTTCCAGCATTTTTATTTATGGTAATGAATCTGATAATTGCATACACAACGCTTTAAAAATAGGCGTAATACGTTTTAATTGCAATCAATAAATTTAGGGTGGCAAAGGTAAATGCCGGTGCTGACTTAATGAAATTATCTCTAATCTTTAGGCGCACTAAAAAGCCAAAAAGCATCAAAACACTTAATCCAATAGCTGCCAACAATAATAGTAAGGGTGTAAAATACAACCCAATTAGTAAGCCTCCTGCACCTAATAATTGAAGAAACCCTGTTAATTTTCTAAACTTTGGCAACGCATATCTCTCAAACTCAGCGATGATGAATTTTGAGTAAAAGCAGTTTATGCCGAAATAAATAAATGCTAAACTTGAAAACCAAGTCAATGCTACCAATAAATTCACTTTTTTTTTTTAATGTTAACGATTATATCTTTTCAAGATATTTCAATAAAAGTAGCGCTATTTGCGCTCTTAAAGAAATTTAATACCTCAAAAAAATGCTAATTTTTTTGTTAAAAAATAATGTTTAAACTTTTTTTTTATTAAAAAGTATGTCGTTTTTCTTCCGTAGAAGATGCACTTAACAGCTGATTGAATGTTTTTACAATATCGAAGTTTTGCGTGATTTCATCAGATACGGCAACTCCTGAAATCCCAGTTTTTAGAATCTCCGAAATATCCTTTGTCGTAATATTTCCGTCACCAATAATTGGTGTTTTGGTCTGTAAAGCTTCTAAAATTGTAGTATAGCCATTGAAACCTAGTGCTGTATTTTCTGTAGGTAGGGTTGCTACAGTTCTAAAAGGACGCAACGTAATATAATCTACTTGTTTTTCAAGCAGGTTTTCACATTCTTTTAAAGTATTGGCTGCAGCACCAATAAGCTGCCATGTGTACAAATGAATTCTTGCGGTAGCAGGACAGCTGTCTTTTTGTTCGAGATGTACGCCATCTGCTTTTATTTCTTTCGCTATTTTATAAGCTCCACTTAGGATCAACCTTGTTTGAAAGTATGCCGTAATCTCTCGTGCTTCTTTCGCTAGTTTTAAGTACTTCTTTTCGGAGATGTTTTTTACATCCAATTGTACCAGTTCTGCACCTGCAGAGCACGCTTTCTGTATGTTTTCGATGTGCTCTTTTGGTGTGGCTCCTTGAGAAATATAATGTAGTTTTGGAATCATTGGGGTTGTCTGTTTAGTGCTGTAATACCTATCGTTTATACTGTGATTTTTCTAGAATACTGCATAAAATGAGATTCTAAACGCTTTAGCATTGGGTTTATTTTTTCCGAATAAGTTACATATTGACATTTGTGAATACTTTGTGTAATGGCCATAAGATCTGCATATGCAGTGCTTTTTGCCAGAAACTCAGCATCATCAATATTAAAAATCTTAAGCTGTGTAGTATTTAAACCTTCTGATAATAATAACTTGTGCATTGTTTTAGGAGTGACAATTAGAATATCTACTCCTTCAAATATTTCTGAAGTGAGGACTTCAATATGAAACTTATCGTCGCAGGCATATACCCGCAATGAGGTATGTCTGGTATATTTTATAATTTCTTCGAACAGCACAAATGCGCGTTCTCTATTTTCTACTAAAATGATAGCTCTTGGAGCAGTTCCTACTTCTTCACATTTCAATTTTTGCAGAGTGGTCAGAATAAGTGTTGTGGTCTTCCCACTTCCTGTTGGTGCCGTGCAGTATATATTTGCACCACTTTTTATAATCGGAATACTTTTACTTTGGAAAGGAGTGGGGATACTTATTTCAAAGAATGCAAGTTTTTCTTTAATATCGGAATGTAATTTTTTAAAAGGCATAGGAATTAAAAGGGTATCTGATACTCGTGAAAAGCGTTAGAATTGCGGCAAATATACAATTAAATTGAGTCTTCGGAATTTTATTTAGTAAGAAGCGTTTTAAAGCAGGTTTTGTTGCCTAAAGAGAATCGTTGACTTTTATTTTTTACATCAAATTCAAGTGTTTAAAGTATCTAAAACAACTTGT
>DPRC01000025.1:17540-18296 GCA_003537695.1 Polaribacter sp. | reverse complement strand
TCAAGAGTTTGTCTTTGACACCTCTTGCCATTTCTAAGGCCACCTCTGGATCTAAACCAAGCTCATTGTTCCAGGTGTGGAATGCTTTAAAATTTTACCTCCATTTAAAATTGCCATTTCATTGCAAAGCTCTTTTACATCTTCTACAATATGTGTAGAAAAAATAACAGTACAATTACTACCAACTTCACGTAAAACATTTAAAAATCGTTGTCTCTCTGCTGGATCAAGTCCTGCGGTTGGCTCATCCACAATAATTAACTTCGGGTTGTTTAAAAGAAGTTGTGCAATACCAAAACGTTGTTTCATTCCGCCAGAGTATCCCGCAACATTCTTTGCCCTTACCTCATATAAATTTGTAATTTCTAACACTTCTTTTACGATTGCTTTTCGTTCCAACTTATTTGAAATTCCTTTCAAAGTTGCAAAATAATCTAACAATTCTTCCGCAGACATTTTTGGATATACACCAAAAGACTGCGGCAAATATCCAAGTACTTTTCTTAAAGACATGTTGTCTTCCAACACCTTAATATCTCCAAAAGTAATGGAACCCGAATCGGGACTTTGCAAAGTTGCGATTGTTCGCATCAACGAAGATTTCCCTGCTCCGTTTGGACCGAGTAAACCGAACATTCCGATACCAATTTCAATACTTAAATTATCAATGGCTTTTACGCCATTTTTATAAGTTTTCGTTAGATTTTTAATTACTAATTTCATTGGATCTCTTTTTAAAGTTTAAACTTTGTTGAT
>DPRC01000025.1:10917-17116 GCA_003537695.1 Polaribacter sp. | reverse complement strand
TTTTACTAGAAAAAAATCATTTTTACAAAAAATACAATGGCAAAAAACACAATACTAAATAAAGAATCACTTACGTTTTTAGAAAAATATTTGAATAACGCTGCTCCTACTGGATATGAATGGGAAGGACAAAAAATTTGGATGGATTACCTAAAACCATATGTAGATACCTTTATTACAGACACCTATGGATCTGCAGTTGGAGTTATCAATCCCGATGCAAAGTACAAAGTAGTTATTGAGGGCCATGCTGATGAAATTTCTTGGTATGTAAATTATATTTCTGATAATGGATTGATTTACGTGATTAGAAATGGAGGATCAGATCACCAAATTGCACCTAGTAAAATTGTAAATATTCATACTAAAAAAGGCATTGTAAAAGGTGTTTTTGGTTGGCCAGCAATTCATACAAGAAATAAGGCCAAGGAAGAAGCTCCAAAACCAGATAACATTTTTATTGACACCGGTTGTGCAACCAAGACCGAAGTTGAAAACTTAGGTATTCACGTTGGTTGTGTGATCACCTATCCAGATGAATTTCATGTTTTAAACGGAGACAAATTTGTCTGTCGCGCATTGGATAACAGAATGGGGGGATTTATGATTGCTGAAGTTGCGCGTTTATTGAAAGAAAATAAAAAGGAATTGCCTTTTGGTTTATATATTACAAACTCTGTGCAAGAAGAAATAGGATTGCGTGGAGCAGAAATGATAAGTCAAACCATACAACCAAACGTTGCTATTGTCACAGATGTTACGCACGACACAACAACTCCAATGATTGATAAGAAAACAGAAGGTCTTTTAGAAATGGGGAAAGGTCCTGTGATTGCGTATGCGCCTGCGGTGCAGCAAAAATTAAGAGATTTAATTACAGAAACTGCGGAAGCAAATAAAATACCTTTTCAACGCTCTGCCTTGTCAAGAGCAACGGGGACAGATACAGATGCTTTTGCCTATAGCAATGGAGGTGTAGCCTCTGCATTGATATCTTTACCATTAAGATATATGCACACCACTGTAGAAATGGTCCACAGAGAGGACGTAGAAAACGTGATTAAAATGATTTATGAAACATTATTAAATATCAAGGGCGGAGAAACGTTCTCTTATTTTGAATAAATAATTAAACGTCATTGTAAACGGAAATATTAGCGTGTTTTTTTTACAATGACGTTTTTCTTTTGATATGGACGAACTTATAGACATCCTTACTCCAGAAGGCAAGCCAACAGGAAAAACAGCTTTAAAATCAGAAGCTCACAAAAACGGTTGGTTCCACGCCACCGCACATATTTGGTTTTTTACTTCCGATAAAAAAATACTACTTCAAAAAAGAGCCCACACTAAAAAAGTATTTCCAGGCATTTGGGATATTTCTGTTGCGGGACATATTGGCGCCGGTGAAACCGTGTTAGAAGGTGCAAAAAGAGAAATTCTAGAAGAAATTGGTTTGAAAATTGAAAACAAAAAACTGGTTAAAATTGGAACTAGAATACATCAAGTAGCACACGAAAACGGAATTAAGGACAATGAACACCACCACGTTTTTATTGCGGAACTAGAAGTAGCGCTTGCAACGCTCACCATGCAGCGGGAAGAAGTTGACGGTTTAAAGTTGTGGGACCTCAGTATTCTAAAAGAAACGAAGAACCTTAAAAACGTACTGCTCCCTCAATTTCACAACTATTATGCTGGTGTTTACGATAAGATTATAAAGCATTTAAAATAAATTGAATCCATAAGTCGTTCTTTGAAGTATTACTTATATAAGAATACTACTTAAATTTTAGATTGATACGTAAATAAATCAAAATATCTACCACCAGCAGCAATCAACGCGTCGTGCGTTCCTCTTTCTACAATACTACCTGCCTCAACCACTAAAATTTGATCTGCTTGTTTTATCGTACTCAATCTGTGTGCAATCACGATTGTAGTTCTATCTTTTACCAATTCTGACAAACTTTGCTGAATTAAAGACTCACTCTCTGTATCTAAGCTAGAAGTTGCCTCATCTAAAATTATGATTTTAGGATCTGCTAAAATTGCTCTTGCAATCGCCAAGCGCTGCCGTTGTCCACCAGATAATTTGACACCTCTTTCTCCAATTAGTGTGTCTAAACCGTCGTCAAAACGATCTGTAAACTCACTTACATAAGCCGCTTTTACCGCACTTTGTAATTCCTCTTCGCTAGCTTCTGGCCTCGGAAACAAGATGTTTTCTCGAATGGTTCCCTCAAATAAAAATTCGTCCTGCAATACCACTCCTAAATGCTTTCGATAACTAGACAATTTCACTTTTGCCATGTCTTGGTTGTCGATTGTGATGGTACCCGATTCCGGATTTAAGAAAGTTGCTGACAAACCTGCAATCGTAGATTTCCCAGACCCCGAACTTCCAACCAACGCCGTTACAGAACCTGAAGGCACTTGAAAACTAATATTGTTCAATACTTCTTTTCCTTCTTCATAGGCAAAAGAGACATTGTCAAAAACAAGCGCTCCTTTCATATTTTCTAAAATTATGGTTCTATTTTCGTCATCTTCTTCCGCAGACATATTCATCAATTCTTCTGTTCTATCCAAACCTGCCAGCGCCTCTGTTAGCTGACTTCCAATATTACTCATTTGCACAATTGGCGCAATCATTAAGCCTAATAAAAAAGTAAATGATAAAAATTCTCCAACGGTTAATTCTCCCATCATAATTTTATAACCGCCAATTCCCATGATTCCGGTAGTTGCCAGTCCCAATAAAAAAGTAGCAGCACTTGACATAATTGCAGTTGCTGTTAAACTCTTTTTTACATTTTGAAATAACTTGTCTACCCCTTTTTCAAAAGTCTCATTTTCTTGTGCTTCTGCATTAAATGCCTTGATCACTCTAACACCAGAAAGTGTTTCTGTTAATCTTCCTTTTACATCTGCGTTGATAACTCCTCTATTTCTAAAAATCGGGCGAATATACTTGAAGGCTTTTAAAGCCACTATTCCGAAAACAGCAACAGGCACCAAAACAAAAAAGGTCATCGATGGGCTAATCTGAATTAGCAATGCCATCGAAATTACTGCTGTAATCGTTCCGCCAACTAATTGCACCAATCCGGTTCCTATTAAATTCCGAACTCCTTCTACATCACTCATAATTCGAGAGACCAAAGCTCCAGATTTTGTGTTGTCAAAAAAACGAATGGGCAACGACAATACTTTCTTTTGAACCTGTGCTCTTAATTCTGATATTAAATATTGCGCTTGAACGCTTAATATACGTGTCAATAAAAAAGAAGTAACTGCCTGCACTAAAATTGCAAGACCAACAATCAATAATAAACTGTAAAGCTGCTCATAATCCTTATTCGGAATTACCTCATCTAATAATGTTTGTATTTTTAAGGGCGCAACCAGACTCGATAATCTGCTAAAAACAATAAGTATCAAGCCTGTAAAAACAAGCTTTCGCTTTGGCCAAATAATAGTTTTAAACGCTTTTAAAATAGATACTTTAGGTTTCTTTTTATCTTTTTTAGAATCTTTCAGGTGTTGCATTAATGCTTTTAATTTTAGAATATATATATAGTTTGTTCGTGTCAATTTATATGCCAACTGAAAAAACCATGACATATCAACAAAAGTACAACAACCCAAAAGACCTGTCAGGCTTTTAAGCAGAACAGGTTTAAATTAATTTATTTCAAGACGTATTTCAAGCGATGATCCATAATACGTTGCACAACTTCTGGATTGAATAAAGTAACCGTTTTAATACCTCTTGTTGCCAAGTGCCTGTCGATGCAATTTTCTGTATATTTAATTTTGCACCTGCAAACTACTCCATTACAGGTTTTTCAAACCCTAGTCTAACACAGTATGTTGTTTTTACGCCACACAAAATGCTCTTCGCCAATCTCCTCCTAAAAATTCTCTGGTGCTCTAATAGCACTTCCGATATACTTGATAATACTCTTCTTAGTGTTTGATATGGTAATTACCCACAATTAGTTTTATGGATTGTAATAGTTTCTAGAAATAGAAAATTATATTTGCTTTATGGATATTCAAATCATTTTTGAATCAATTATAAATAATTGGCCGGTTATCTTGCTGTTTTTTACTGTGGCCATTTTATATGCGTCCGTTGGTTTTGGCGGCGGCTCTAGTTATTTGGCAATTTTAGCATTAACGGGCATTGTCTTTACACAAATAAGAGCAACCGCTTTGCTCTGCAATATTGTAGTGGTGTCCAGCAATGTTTTTTTCTTTTCTTTACAAAAAAAAATAAATTGGAAAAAGATACTCCCGTTAATCCTGTGCAGTATTCCATTTGCATATCTCGGTGGATATGTAAAAATAAGTCAGCAGTTCTTTTTTATTCTATTAGGAAGTACGCTGTTTTTTGCCGCAAGCACCATGTGGTTTTCAAAACGGATTATTGCCTCTGAAAGAAAAAAAACAACCTCTAAAAAGTTAAAAAATATTGGTTTTGGTAGTTTTATTGGTTTTATTTCTGGAATGGTCGGAATTGGAGGGGGCATTTTTTTAGCACCCTTACTGCACCTTACAAATTGGGATACTCCCAAAAAAATAGCAGCAACTGCCAGTGTCTTTATACTCGTAAATTCGCTAGCAGGATTAATTGGTCAGTATTCAAGTCCAGACTTTTATATGGATTGGAACAGCACTGCTGTTTTATTAGTCACGGTTTTTATTGGCGGTCAAATTGGAAGTAGAATGCGCAACACCTATTACACACCTGTTCAACTCAAAAAGGCTACTGCATTATTAATTGCCTTTGTAGCAACTCGGATTTTATGGATAGCTGTCTCATAATAAAGAGCGCACCTAAAAAAAACGGAATCTTAAACAGGTATCTTTTGACATTCTCGAAAGCAACCTCCCTAAAAATTGTGTAATCCCAACAATCCGAATATATTTGAACATAGAATATATCAAACAATAAAAAATTATGTTAGAAATTATTTTCACATTGGTCATGTTAATTTTACTACAAGCTGTTCTTGGCTTTGACAACTTACTGTATATCTCTTTAGAATCAAAAAAAGCACCCGAAGCAGATCAGAAAAAAGTAAGAAAAAACGGAATCTTAATTGCAATTGTATTGCGGATTGTGCTCTTATTTGTGCTTGTTTCTATCATTGATTTTTTCCAAGAGCCCTTTTCTTTTTTGACAGGGGAAATCAAAGACATTGTGAAATTTTCTTTCAACGGCCATAGCATCATCGTATTAATAGGGGGTGGTTTTATTATTTATACTGCCATTAAAGAAATTTGGCACATGATTGCTTCTAATGATTTGGAGCAAGATCTTACAGGAGACTCCAAAAGAGCAAAATCTTCAAATGCTGTTGTTACCAGCATTGTCTTAATGAACTTGGTTTTTTCTTTTGACTCTATTTTGGCTGCTATTGGACTGACAAGCGAAATAGAAAACACCACAGTGTCATTTATTGTTATGGCAATTGCCATTATAATTAGTGGTGTGCTCATGCTGTTATTAGCGGATAGAATCTCACTATTTTTAGCAAAAAACAGAATGTATGAAGTTTTAGGATTGTTTATCCTGTTTATTGTTGGAATTATGCTGGTCACCGAAGGTGGTCATTTGGCACATATCAAACTTTTTGGAAACGAAATTATCCCAATGAGTAAAACAACCTTTTACTTTGTATTGGCTATTTTAGTTCTTGTGGACATAGTGCAAGGGAAGTACCAACAAAAGCTTTTAGCTAAAAAGAACAAGCTTACATAGAATACTAAAGAAGATCGTGCTTTAAAAACACCTTGTTTTCTTTACAAAACCTCTGCCAAACTATCTTGCATTCTTTGAATTACGATTTGTATAATTCTTTTATTGTACTCTGAGGGGTTTGTACTGTAATGTGTAAACTCATCCGCTGAAAAAGCTCCAATAATCATTCCTAAGGTGAGGTTTTTATAATTGATGTCTTTTACAAAAACAGCCTTTGTTTTACTGCGCTGCTTCTGAGTTGTAAGCGTAGATAAATCAATTTTTCTTTTTGCAATGTAACTTTTAAAAGCGCTAATTAATAAGCCGTGCTGCATCTTAATAACGGGTCTTAATGTTTGGTTTTGAAATAATTCTAGCGCAGACATATGCTCTTTAATTAAATCCGGTAAAACGGGTCTTTCTTTATTCATTGTCTAATAATTCATC
>DPRC01000025.1:0-10497 GCA_003537695.1 Polaribacter sp. | reverse complement strand
GTGCTTCGGCTTATTGAAGGTTTAAATTCTTTTAATTTCTTACAAAAATACAACAACAACTCTGCTTCCGTCTCCTTTTTTTTAGAATAGCGAATGTGTTTTTTAATTGCTGTTAAAATCTTTCGAGTACTTTTTCTAATATAGAAAAAACTATTGGTGTTTATTTCAGAAAACTGAAGCGCTACCTCTTCTTTTATCGTTTGAATATATGCCTCTTCATCATGACATTCAAATAATAAATAGGTAAGTAACTCTTTATTTTCCTTTTTAAAACGCCCCAATTGCAGGCACAACTCTTTTAAATCTAAAGCAGATTTATGAGATAATTCATCTTTGAGTTGTTTTATAGTAACTGCTTTCAAACGTCTATTTATATAGTAAAGAGCCGCACAAATATTAAAATAAGTACGGCTTATAAGTTCTTCAAATTATTGTTCACTAGGAATTAGAACAACCTCGTTTACGTCCGCGTCATAATCTACTCCCGGAACTTTAAAACCGAATAAGCTAAAAAACTCGTCGCTATACCCTTGTAAATCCCCAATCTCTGCTAAATTTTCTGACGTCGCTTTTTTCCAAAGTTCCGCAATCTCTGCTTGTACATCTGAACGCATTTCCCAGTCATCTACTCGAATTCGTCCTTTTTCATCTAAAGCTAAGTCACCTCCAAACAAACGCTGACTAAACAAACGCTGCATTTGTTCAATACAACCTTCATGAATTCCTTTGGCTTTCATAATCTTATATAATAAAGAAATGTATAAAGGAATTACTGGAATTGCTGAACTTGCCTGTGTTACTAGTGCTTTATTTACCGAAACATAAGCTGTACCTCCAATAGACTTTAAGTCGTCTGTAATGGCAAAAGCAGTTGCTTCTAAATGATCTTTAGCAGCACCGATCGTTCCATTTCTATACACAGGTCTGGTAACATCTGGGCCAATATATGAATATGCAACTGTGGTAGCTCCATCCGAAAGTAAGTTTTCAGCTTTTAAAGCATCCATCCACATTTTCCAATCTTCACCACCCATTACAGTAACCGTATTTTCAATATCTTCTCCTTCCGCAGGATTTATAGATATTTCCGACACCGCACCCGTGTGGAAGTCTACCGTTTTATTTGTAAATACTTCTCCGATAGGTTTCAATACCGACTTGAATCTTTTTCCTGTATTTGGATGTGTTCTTACCGGCGAAGCCAAACTATAAATTACCAAATCAATCTGACCAAGATCCTCTTTAATCAATTGCACTACTTGCTCTTTTATTTCATTTGAAAAGGCATCTCCATTCACACTTTTGGCATACAAACCTGCGGCATGCGCATGTTTTTCAAAAGCTGCAGTATTGTAATACCCTGGAGAACCAGGTCTTCCTGTTTTTGGTGGTTTGTCAAAGAAAACACCAATTGTTGCTGCATCCGATCCAAAGGCACTTGTAATTCTTGATGCCAATCCAAAACCGGTAGAAGCACCCAATACAAGTACTTTTTTAGCGCCTTCAATTTTTCCTTTTGATATAATATGTGCTATTTGATTGCTCACGTTTTGCTCACAGCCTGTTGGATGTGAAGTTAAACAGATAAATCCTCTTGTTCTTGGTTCTATAATCATAATACTTTTTTTTTAGTTTGATAAAAAAGAGTTGACATTCTTCTCAATTCTATCCAACACATTTTCTGTTGCTGCCTTTACAAAAGGTTCTCCAACAATTTGTTCGTATAATTCTATATATCTATTGGAA
The DNA here is from genome assembly GCA_003537695.1 of Polaribacter sp. Classification (GTDB taxonomy): domain Bacteria; phylum Bacteroidota; class Bacteroidia; order Flavobacteriales; family Flavobacteriaceae; genus Polaribacter. The sequence continues at coordinate 8,751 of DPRC01000025.1, read as the reverse complement.
ATTTCGATGATTTTTGCATCCGACATTTCCGGTATTTCTTGTCCTTCTAATCCTTGAAACCCATTTTCTATCAACCATTGTCTTACAAACTCTTTAGACAACTGCTTTTGGGATTCTCCTGTATTTTGTCTTTCTTGATAACCGTCTGCATAAAAATAACGCGAAGAATCTGGTGTATGAATTTCATCTATCAAGACAATTTTTCCTTCTTTCGTTTTTCCAAACTCGTATTTAGTATCTACTAAAATAAGTCCTCTTTTTGCAGCAATTTCAGTACCCTTTTCAAATAAAGCACGGGTATAATTTTCCAGGACAGCATAATCTGCTTCAGAAACAATTCCCTGCGCTAAGATCGCTTCACGAGAAATATCTTCATCATGCTCCCCATTATCTGCTTTTGTTGAAGGGGTAATAATTGGTGCTGGGAATTTATCATTCTCTTTTAATCCTGCTGGCATTGCGATGCCACAAAGTACTCTTTTTCCTGCTTTGTATTCTCTAGCTGCATGACCCGACATGTATCCACGAATCACCATCTCTACTTTAAATGGATCGCATAAGTGACCTACTGCCACGTTTTCATCTGGATTTGCCAACAGCCAATTCGGAACCACAGCCTCAGTATCCTTCATCATTTTCGTCGCAATCTGATTTAAAATTTGACCTTTAAATGGAATTTGACGTGGTAAAATAACATCAAAAGCAGAAAGACGATCGGTTGCAACCATCACTAATAGGGCATCATTAATATTGTATACTTCTCTAACTTTGCCTTTGTAAACAGACTTTTGATTGGGAAACTTGAAATTAGTTTCATTAATTGTATTCATGAATACTTCGTTGTTAGTTGTGGGTTCTTTGTTGTTGTGGGCAAAAATAGACTAAAGACTATAAACCAACAACAAATTACTATTCTGTTTCTATGCTTTTGTAAGCACTCAAAATACGCTTCACTAATTTATGTCGCACCACATCTTTATCATCCAAATATACCTGTGCGATTCCTTCTATATCTTTTAAAGCTAACAAAGACTCTTTCAAACCAGAAATTTGCTTTCTTGGCAAATCAATTTGCCCAGGATCTCCCGTGATAATAAATTTAGCACTCTTTCCCATTCGTGTTAAAAACATCTTCATTTGGTTGTGCGTGGTGTTCTGCGCTTCATCTAAAATAACAAAGGCATTGTCTAAGGTTCTACCCCGCATAAAAGCCAAGGGCGCAATCTGGATGACCCCCTTCTCTAAGTAGGATTCTAATCGCTCATGTGGAATCATATCTCTCAAAGCGTCATACAAGGGTTGCATATATGGATCTAACTTTTCTTTCAAATCTCCCGGTAAAAACCCTAAGTTTTCTCCCGACTCAACGGCGGGCCTTGTCAATATTATTTTCCGTACTTCCTTTTCTTTCAATGCCTTTACTGCAAGGGCAACCGCTGTATATGTCTTCCCTGTTCCCGCTGGACCCACTGCAAACAGCATGTCATTCTTTCCCATGAGCGTCACCATTTTACGCTGATTTAATGTTTGGGGCTTTATGAGCTTGCCATTCACACCATGTACCAAAACATCTTTAATATTTTTAGAAGCGGTGGTTTTTTCCTCATTTCCAGTAGACGTTAAAATACGCTCGATACTATTTTCATCTAACTTGTTGTAGCGATTGTAATATTTTATCAAGCGTTCCAAACGAATTTCAAATTCATCTAAAAGAGCCGCTGCTCCATAAATCTTCAATTGAGATCCTCTTGCAACAATTTTAATTTTAGGAAAGTATTTTTTAAGCTGTTCAATAGTACTGTTTTGAGCTCCAAAAAAGTCTGTTGGATTGATTTCTTCTAATGCTATAACGCGTTCGTTCAAATGTTTGTTTTTTAGAGATTGATACCCAGTTTATTTAAAATAAAAATAACGAAATAAATTTCTAAAATGATTAGATTTGCGTTAAATGTTTATAAAATTGTACATTTTTAATCAACAGTAATGAATTCATGGCGCTAATTACTTTAACTACAGATTTCGGAACAAAAGACCATTTTGTAGGGGCCGTAAAGGGTGCCATTTACACGGAACTTGCAGATGCTAAAATTGTAGACATCACCCATGAAATATCTCCTTTCAACATTACCGAAACTGCGTATATTCTAAAAAACTCCTATAAGAGTTTCCCGAAGGGAACCATCCATATTGTTGGAGTAGACTCCGAGTTAAGTGAAGCGCACAAGCACATTGCTTTAGAATTAGATGGTCACTTTTTTGTTTGTCCAGACAATGGTATTGTTTCGATGATCACCTCAGAAATTAAACCTAGTAAAATAGTAGAAATTAATATTCATGATCGGATAGAAAGTAGCTTTCCTGTTTTAGATGTTTTTGTACAGGTAGCTTGTTTTATCGCTAGAGGTGGAAACTTAACGGTGATTGGCAAAGAAATTAAAGATTTTAAAAAGATCACAGAGATTCAACCCAAGACAAATCAAAAACAAAATCAAATCATAGGTGGCATTGTTTCTATTGACAACTATGGGAATGTAATTACCAACATTAGTAAGAAAATGTTTGAGGACATTGGAAAAGGAAGAAATTTTAAAATGAGCGCGAAAAAGCATTCTTTTTCTAAGATATTCACAAAATACAACGAAGTTGCGAGCAACAAAACGTACAGTAATCAGCAATATGAAGGACATAAATTGGCCCTTTTCAACTCTGCTTCCTATATCGAGATCGCTATTTATAGAAGTAATTTAAAAACTGTTGGCGGTGCGTGTTCTCTCCTTGGGTTAGAGTACAGAGATACTGTAACTATTGATTTTACGAATGCTCCCGACCCAGAATTCACAACTTTAAACTAAGACATGTTTGTACGAATTGTAAAAATGCGCTTTCATCAGGAACATATTGCTTCTTTTTTAGCGCTCTTTGAAGAAAAAAAGAAAGCGATTAGGGCTTCTAAAGGTTGCCAAAAGCTAGAGCTATATCAGGACAAAAGTAATCCCGAACTCTTTTTTACATACTCACACTGGAATACAACGGATGACTTAGAGCAATATCGACAGTCTGAATTATTTACAACTGTTTGGGCAAAAACCAAAATACTTTTTAATGACAAGCCAGAAGCATGGAGTGTTGATAAAAGAGTATGTTTACCTTAAATTTAAAGTTTAAAATATAAAATGAACTGCAACTTTATTCCTTTCCCTGTTTTAGAATCAGAACGACTAGTGCTTAGGGCATTGGAAATTTCAGACGCAAAATCAATTTTTAGTTTGAGAACAAATAAAGAAGTAAATACTTTTATACGTCGAGACCTATTCAAGAATCTCTCTGAATCCAGAGCTTTTATAGATTTTACCACCAATTTGGCATTGGATGGATCAGGTGTATTTTGGGGAATAGCGACTAAAGAGACAGACGAAATTATAGGAAGTATCGGTTTGCGTAATTTTGATAGTGAAAAAGATTATGCCGAAATCGGATATGACCTCCATCCAAATTATCAAGAAAAAGGCTTTATGAGTGAAGCTTTTCAGATGATTTTAGAGTTTGCTTTTCAAAAAATGGACTTAAAAGCAATAGAAGCATTTACGCATAAAAATAATAGCGCCTCTATTGCGTTGTTAGAGAAACATGCTTTTGAACTCCAAAAAGAAAGAAAAGATATTGGTTTTGAAAATAACAGGATTTTTCGTCTTGAGAATCATGCGTAGCATTAAAAATTAAAAGGTCCTTAGTATACTTTTATTGAAACGTAAAATATCCAGGACTCTTTAAATAAAAAAATAAGATCTTAAATAGATTAGAAATGTTTGCCGTTTTAAAAAAAGAATTTAACTCATTTTTTGCAAGCCCCATGGCGTATGTAGTCATTGGTGTATTCTTGTTGTTTAATGGCCTTTTTTTATGGGTTTTTAAAGATGATTTTAATATTTTAAATGCCGGTTTTGCCGATTTAAATGCTTTTTTCTTTTTAGCGCCCTGGATCTTTTTATTTCTAATTCCTGCAATAACCATGAAAAGTTTTGCAGATGAATACAGCAGCGGAACCATCGAACTTTTAAAGACAAGACCAATCTCTGATTGGCAAATTGTTTTGGGGAAATTTATGGCAGCGCTTCTTTTAGTTTTAAGCGCGTTAATTCCAACACTTACCTACGTGTTCACCCTATTTAAATTAGGAAATCCAATTGGTAATTTTGACATTGGAGGCATCGTTGGATCTTATATCGGTCTGTGTTTTTTAGCCAGCACCTATACTGCTATCGGTTTGTTTACTTCTACCCTATCCAAAAATCAAATTGTGGCATTTATTCTTGGTGTTTTTCTCTCATTTGTCTTGTATTATGGTTTTGATGCCGCTGCAAATTCGTTCGATCAAAACACAACACTGCAACAAATTGGTATTCATGCCCATTACAAAAGCATCGCTCTTGGAGTTATAGACACGCGAGACCTGCTCTACTTTGCCAGTACTACTGCCTTCTTTTTATTCGTAACTAAAAAACGTATAGAAAATGAGTAAAAAAACAAAAGAAATACTGCTATTAATCGCAATTTTAATAATCTTAAATAGTATTGGTCATTCTTTTTACAAGCGATTTGACCTCACTTCAGACCAGAGATATACGCTCTCTGAAACAACAAAGATCCTTGTGAATCAGATTGATACACCCCTTTTTATTGAAGTCTATTTAGAAGGTGAGTTTGACGCAGGGTTCAAAAGATTACAAGTAGAAACAGCGCAATATCTCGAACAATTAAGATCCTTAAATAATAAAATTAAAATTAATTTTAAAAATCCAAACAACCAGCGAGAAGCCTTAATAAAAAAAGGGATGCTGCCCAGTCAATTAACCGTAATGGAAGATGGTAAGATGTCTGAAGCTATTATTTTCCCTTGGGCAGAAATACGCTTTGGAAAAAAAACAACCATTGTATCTTTATTACCTTCCTCTATTGTGGCATCTCAAGAAGAGCAGCTGGAAAAGGCCATTGGTAATTTAGAATATGAGTTCTCAAATGCAATACAAACAGTTGCGCAAAAAAAACTTAAAAAAATAGCAATTCTCTCAGGGAATGGAGAATTGACGGATATCTATCAGTATAGCTTTTTAAGTGCGGTTACAAAAAAATATAGCATGGCAAAATTCTCCTTAGATGCCCATACCATAAAGGCCCCACAAACTTTAGAAAATTTATCGAATTTCGACTTAGCCATCATTGCAAAACCTACAGAAAAATTTACAGAAAAAGAAAAGTTTGTTTTAGATCAGTTTATAGTAAACGGCGGAAAAACATTATGGATGCTTGACAATGTACAAGCAGACCAAGATAGTTTAGCCAACACAGGCAAAATGTTAGCCTATCCGAAAGATTTAGGGCTTACCGACTTGCTATTCACCTACGGCATCAGAATAAATACCAGCATTGTAAAAGATATATACGCCGCAAAGATCCCGGTAGCAACAGGAAATATTGGCAAACAAGCACAATTTAAAAATTTAGATTGGCACTATCATCCATTGGCACAAGGGAATCCAGAAAACCCCATTACCAAAAACATTTTACCGGTACGGCTGCAATTTGCAAATCAAATAGATACCTTAAAAAATAATATTACAAAAACTCCCTTACTGGTCAGTTCGCTATTAACACAGAAAGTTGGAACTCCTAAAATAATTGCAATACAAGCAATTGCTGATGCAGTTGTAGAAAGCGATTATAACAGCGGAAGTCAATTGTTTGCCGTGCTTTTATCCGGGAACTTTAACTCTGCCTATAAGAATAGAATACAGCCTTTTAAAACCCCGCTATTTAAAGCCCAATCTGAATTCAATAAAATGATTGTTATTTCGGATGGTGATGTTGGAAAAAACCAACTACTAAAAGAGCAGCCTTATGATTTGTCGAGAGATAAGTGGACCCAGCAACAATTTGGAAATAAAGATTTCTTATTAAATGCTGTGGACTATTTGTTGGACGATACAGGTATCTTAAATCTTAGAAATAAGTCTTTACAGATACGGATGTTGGATCCACAAAAGACCTTTAAAGAACGTCAATTTTGGCAATTTTTAAATGTCGTTCTCCCGTTGGTTTTATTAATTGTTTTTGGCCTTATTTTTAGATACTTCAGGAAACGCAAGTATGCCTAAACAGTGAAGTCGTAAATGGTCTTCTTTTAAAAATCTGTATCGCTTCTTTTTTCATAGCCCGCAACCTCCGTTTCTCAAAACTAATAGTATGTTTTTTAAAAAATGACCTCCTATTCTATAGAAAGCAAACGATCGTGGATAAAAGTATAGTCAAGTAGGCGTTGTACTTTATCTGAAGATATTATTTTCCATCGGTACTCTTCATTCTCTTCAAATTCGGGCACTTTAAAACCTTTTGTCAGCTTTGCAATTGTATAAAACGCTCTTCTTGTAGGATGGTGGTTAGAACAGGCATTTAGAATAGTGCCCCAACAATTTTGAGCAATAATTTCGTGAATTATTTCAATACAGTCTTCCTGGTGAATCATATTTACAAACCCCTTTGGTTGCGAAATTTTTCGCCCATCTTTGAACCAATTTGCGGGATGTCTTTCACCTCCAAAAAGCCCAGCAAACCTTAGGATTGTTGTTTCAAAAGAAGTGTTTTCTTTAAATAAATTTTCAATTGCCGTGAGTGGATTCTTTAAGACCGCATCTTCCTCTGTCATTACTCGATTCAGACTCCCATACACAGATGTAGAACTAATAAAAATTACTTTCTGGATTGCCGAATTCTGAATTTTAGCAATCAAATTTTCAAAGCCACTGATATCCTTCGAGGTAATTGCAATGATTAAAATATCCGCTTCTAGGAAAGTATCCAACTCCTCCAATTCGGAAATGTTCACCAGATAAGTTTGAATTCCTAAAGCCTCTAAATGGTCAATTTTTGCATTTGAAGTTGTGGAGCCTTTGACCTTAAAACCGGCATCTAAAAAAGAAATTGCTAGGGGAGTTCCCAACCAACCACAACCTAAAATACTAACGTTTCTCATTCCTTAAAATAAATTATATTTTTTTATGCATTAACAGGCCGCTTCATCACAGCAGTTGTCATGTTTTATCAATTTACAGGAGAGCACTGCTATCAAAGCACCTAAAATTGGTGCTACAATATACAGCCAAAGTCCTGAAATATTTCCAGAAACAATGTTTGGCGCAATAGAGCGCGCAGGGTTCATAGAAGCATTGGTAATTGGACCTGCGAACATTGCTTCTAGCAACACCACACCACCTACCGCTATTCCGGCAACAATTCCCATTTCTTTGCTTCCAGTAGAAACATTAATAATCACGACCATTAAGAAAAAGGTAAGTAGCAATTCTAAAACAAATGCCCTTCCAACATCCACGGTAGGTATCGTTGCCCCCAAAGTTTCACTCGCTGGAAATAGATACCACAGCACTAAACTCGCGGCAAAAGCACCTAAAATTTGCGCAATAATATAGAGAGGTACTTCTTTCCAGGAAAACTTCTTGGCAAAAGCAAAAGCAATCGTCACAGCTGGATTAAAGTGAGCTCCTGAGGTTTCGCCAAAAGCATAAATCATTGCCATTACAATCAAACCCCAAGTAATTGCAATTCCTACATGCGTTACTTCACCACCCGTAACTTCATTTACTGTCATGGCACCAGTACCGCAGAAAATCATGGAAAATGTACCTATAAATTCAGAGATGTATCTTTTCATTATTACTATTAGTTTAACTATTTTTTCACCTTCGCTTGCAGATTCGAGCATCTATTGATGGTTATACATCGGACTCCAATTGCTAAAAGTAGCAAAGATACATTGCTTTACTTTAAGATATCGTTAACATTTATCGTTTTATGAAAGCTTAATTTTGAATTCAATAATTTAAATAAAAATATGATGATAAGATTAATAATACCCATACTGCTTCTAGTGATGAGTTCAATCACCAATGCGCAAATTGAAACACCAGCACCAAGTCCTTCGCAAAAAATAATCCAAAAAGTAGGATTGACAGACATTACATTAGAATATTCTAGACCTAGCATGAAAGGACGAACCATCTTTGGTAATTTGGCAGAATATGGAAAAATGTGGAGAACTGGTGCCAATGCAAACACCAAATTAACATTCTCTACGGACTTTACAATTGCTGAAAACACCCTAGAAAAAGGAAGTTATGCCTTGTATACCGTTCCTGGTGAGAAAACATGGGAAATTATTTTATATGCAGACGCAACAAATTGGGGAACTCCAGGAAAATGGGATGAAACAAAAGTAGCTGCCCGAGTTCTTGTACCCGCTCAGAAATTATCAATGAATATAGAAACACTCACCATTGGTTTTGATAATTTAACAAACAGCACTGCCGTTCTAGGGATTATGTGGGAAAATACCTATGTAGGTTTAGAATTTGAAACACCAACAGACAAGATGGTTTCTAAGAGTATTGTAAAGATCATGAACGGACCCTCTGCCAACGATATGTTTGGTGCAGCGGTGTATTACTTGCAGACAAATAAAGATATGGCTACGGCACAAGTATGGATTGATAAAGCGGTAGAAATGACTGCAAGTGCTCCTAAATTTTGGTATTTAAGACAGCAATCTCTAATTCATGCAAAGGCGGGAAAAACTAAAACTGCTATTTCTGCTGCAAAGGCATCTTTAAAATATGCTAAAATTGCTAATAATGGAGATTATATAAAGATGAACACCGATTCTTTAAAAGAATGGGGAGCACT
>DPRC01000118.1:12316-12482 GCA_003537695.1 Polaribacter sp. | reverse complement strand
GGCGGGATACTTTTCCTAAAAAAAATAAAGCGATTTAAGTTTTTGTGGAAACCTTCAATCGCTTTTTTTGTGTTAAACAAATATCTTATTATCAAGTCAGAATAAAACGTTGTAATAATGGGGAAATAAGTTGATCAACATTATAAATATAAGACACTTTTATGAA
>DPRC01000118.1:10932-12169 GCA_003537695.1 Polaribacter sp. | reverse complement strand
TTTTTGATGCGTATAGGCGGGATATTTTTCCTAAAAAAAATAAAGCGATTTAAGTTTTTGTGGAAACCTTCAATCGCTTTTTTTGCGTTAAACAAATATCTTATTATCAAGTCAGAATAAAACGTTGTAATAATGGGGAAATAAGTTGATCAACATGATAAATATAAGACACTTTTATGAACCTTACAATCCCGGAAATCAGTATAATTTTAGAGACCCTTAACTCAGGGTTCACCCGTTAATTTTAAGTTTAATCCTTTCTTTAGTTACCAAATAAATGGAGCTCTGTAAATTCTTTTCCAATAGTGATAGCTTGAGTATTAGAAGTATTTAAATTTTCTAATTTAATAGCTACATTGTCTATTTGAATTGCAGTAATCTTAAACGGTAAATTATGAAATACAATTTTAAATTTACTGTAGTCTGCGTCAAAGTCGCCACGTTTGTGTTGCTGAATAATTAATTCTTCTTTTTTTCCAGTGAGCTTAAAAGTACGGAGACTGAACCTTCCTTTTTTATAATCGTATCCGTCATGTGCATCGTCATATAGTTTTGAGGCTTCTTTTCCTTCTTTATAATATACGTCTAAGGTGATTTCGTCAAATTTCTTTTCACCAATATATTGTTGCACTGGATATTTGGGAATAATTGCGCCTTCTTTAATAAATATAGGCATGCTATCTATATTTGCAGCTACCCAAAGTTCTTTTCCACCAACCACTAATTCGTTTGTCCAGAAATTATACCATGTTCCTCTCGGGATATACATTCTTCGTCCTTTGGCATTTGGTTCTAATATTGGACAAATTAAAATTTGTTCTCCATAAATAAATTCATCACTTCTGTAGTGTGTGGCAGTATCTTCTTGGTCGTATAAAACCAACGACTTTAAAATTGGGGTTCCTTCATTTATATATTTCCAAAAAGCGGTGTATAAATAGGGGAGCAGTTGGTATCTTAATTCTACGAATTTTCTAACAATGTCTGTAATTTCTTCACCAAAAACCCAAGGTTCTTGATTTCCATGGTCTCCTGAGGAATGTACCCTACAAAAAGCGTGGAAAACGCCTAACTGAATCCACCTTGCAAATAACTCTCCTTGCGGTTGTCCTGCAAAGCCTCCAATATCACTTCCTGCAAAAGAAAAACCAGACATCGCCATACGTTGCGCTTGATTATTGGCAATAGCTAAATGTTCCCAAGTAGCTACATTGTCTCCCATCCAAGTAGAGGTATA
>DPRC01000118.1:0-10600 GCA_003537695.1 Polaribacter sp. | reverse complement strand
CGCTGGGCACCGGAATAAGCAGACCTAGTAATGACAAAAGGTCTTTTAGGATATGCATATTTTTTTAAACCATGATAGGTTGCCCGCGCCATTTGTGTTCCATAAATGTTATGTGCTTTCCGATGTGAACAAGGATTTCCGTCATAATCGTGGCGCACGTCATCTGGAAATGATTTGTTAGGAACATCCATGACTGCGGGTTCATTCATATCATTCCAAACTCCTTTTACACCAATGTCTTCAATCAATTCTTTGAATAAACCAGACCACCATTCCCGAACTTCGGGTTTGGTATAGTCGGGGAAGTAACATTCTCCTGGCCAAACCTTCCCTTTCATATAGGGCCCATCTGCTCGCTTGCAAAAATAATCCTTATCCAATGCTTCTTTGAAAACAGTATATTCTAAATCTATTTTAATTCCTGGATCTATAATTACAACCGTTTTAAAGCCATCATCTTCGAGTTCTTTCACCATTCTTTTAGGATTGGGGAAATGTTTTTTATCCCAAGTAAAACAACGGAATCCCTCCATATAGTCAATGTCTAAGTAAATAGCATCACAAGGTATTTTTAAATCTCTAAAAGATTTAGTAATTTCCTTTACATTGCTTTCGGGATAATAACTCCATTTACATTGGTGAAATCCTAAAGCCCACAATGGAGGCAGCGTATGTGGCTTTCCGGTTAAATCTGTATAGTTTTTAACAACATCTTCCATCTCTGGACCGTAGATGAAATAATAATTCATTTCACCCCCTTGTGCCCAAAAACTAGTGACATTTCTTCTTTCGTGTGCAAAGTCAAAGTGCGATTTAAAGGTATTGTCAAAAAAGATACCATAAGCCTTATTCTCTTGAATTGCTGTATAAAATGGAATTGCTTTGTAGATCGGATCGGTATCCTTGCCAAAGGCATATGAATCTGTAGCCCAGTTTTCAAAACGTTTTCCTTTTAAGTTTACATCTACCGGTTTGTCTCCTAATCCGTAAAAACTTTCTGCTTTTTGACAGGCTTTACTCATTTTTACAATGTCACCACCAAACTCATAACTTTCTTCCCAATGAAAACCGATTTCATCTTCATTGATTAGTTTTAAGTCGATGGCATCAAATAAGCTGACTTGTAAACTTAGTTTTTCTACTTTACAAATTAATTTAGAGGTTGTAAGAATATAGTGCGTAGCATTTTCAGTTACATCTAAAAAACTGTATCCCCGGCTGGCATGAATTGTAACACCGTATGAAAAATCATTTTCAAACTTTCCTGTAGTACTATATCTGAAGCGGATTACACTGTCTCTAACAACGGTAACCTGCAGTGCAACTCCATTTTTAGTGGAAAAATGTAAGGTATCTACTTCTTTTTTGTAGCTTATTATTTCGGAAGGAAATAAATTTCCTTTTTGTTCTAGTTCTGTATTAACAATCATAATATAGGATGTTTATCTCCGCGCACAAAAATCGTGAAAGTTTGGATAATAATTAGAGCTTATATATTTTTTTAACGATAACGTATTCGTCCTTTTTAAGGTTTAAAATATTTCTGATGTATTAAAAATCAAGGCAAATGTGATTTCTTTTCAGAGATTCTAATCATAATTTTAAAAGCCTTAAAAATCCAGTCTTTTAGTGTGCATACTTACATAAGTAGGCCACTTTTTTATGAGGTTACCAACAGGAGTAGAAAGTTTTTTTTATTATTTATATTTTAATGCCAACATGGCTAATGGTGGCAATGCTAAGATCAAAGAGTTTGCGCGGTCATTCCATGCTTTAGGCTCAGATTGTAGTTGCTGGTCTTTGAAGTTATCCGTGCCGTTATATATGGCAGCGTCACTATTAAAAACTATTTTTAAAGTTCCCGATTTTGGAAGGCCGATGCGATAATTTTCTCGCGGCATGGCCGTTAAGTTTAAGACAAGAACGAGGGTATCTTTTTCATCATTTCCTTTGCGAAGGAATGTCATGACCGAGTTTTGGTGATCTCCGTGATCAATCCATTCAAAACCCTCTGCAGAAAATTGCTTCTCGTACAGTGCCCTTTCCTTTGTATACAAAGTATTTAAATCCTGGACTAACGTTTGCGAGCCTTTATGAACTTTGTGGTCTAATAAATGCCAGTCTAAACTACCATTAAAATTCCATTCACTGGTCTGTCCAAATTCACAACCTTGAAAAAGTAACTTTGTGCCTGGGTGTGCGTACATAAAACAATACAACAATCGTAAGTTTGCAAATTTTTGCCATTCATCACCAGGCATTTTCTCTACGATTGCTTTTTTACCATATACAACTTCATCGTGAGACAGAGGAAGCATAAAGTTTTCTGTAAACGCATAATTTAAACTAAAGGTAAGTTCATCTTGATGATGTTCTCTATAGATCGTCTCCTTTGCAAAGTAGTCTAGTGAATCGTGCATCCAACCCATCATCCATTTCATACCAAAACCCAAACCACCAGAAAAAACGGGACTAGAAACTTGTGGGAAAGAGGTAGACTCTTCTGCGATGGTCTGTACATCAGGGAAATTTTTATAAACGGCAGCATTCATTTCTTTAATAAAAGAGATGGCTTCTAAATTCTCTCTTCCTCCAAATTCATTTGGCTCCCATTCACCATCTTTTCTTGAGTAGTCAAGAAAAAGCATCGATGCAACTGCATCTACTCGCAAACCGTCTGCATGGTATTGATCTAGCCAGAAAATGGCATTGCTAATTAAAAATGATTTCACTTCGTTCCTACCATAATTAAAAATAAGACTTTTCCAATCTTGGTGGTATCCTTTTCTAGGGTCTGGATGCTCATACAAACAAGAACCATCGAAATTACCTAATCCATGTGCATCTGAAGGAAAATGAGAGGGTACCCAATCTAAAAGTACACCAATTCCTTTTTCATGAAATTTATCTACAAGGAATTTGAATTCGTCTGGGTATCCAAAGCGAGAAGTAGGGGCGAAGTACCCAGTTAATTGGTATCCCCAACTTGGGTCATAGGGGAATTCCATAATAGGCATCAATTCCACATGTGTAAAATTCATTGCTGCAACATAGGTCACAAGCTCATCGGCCAACTCTATATAACTGAGAAACCTGTTTTCTGCTACTTTTCTCCTCCAAGAACCTAAATGCACCTCATAAACGGAATAAGGTGCATCTAAAGCATTGTTCTTTTTGCGCTCCTTCATCCATTTTTTGTCCTTCCAAGCATAGGTATCTTCCCAGATGATAGAAGCTGTTTTTGGAGGATGTTCACACCTGCGAGCATATGGATCAGCCTTTTCAGTTACAACACTATCGCTGCTGCTTTTGATTTTATATTTATAGGTATTGCCTTTTCCTGCATAGGGAATAAAACCTTCCCAAATACCACTTGCATCCCACCTTACATTTAATTGGTGCTCTTGGTCGTTCCAATGATTGAAGTCTCCAATCACGCAAACTTCTTTTGCATTGGGTGCCCAAACTGCAAAATAAGTGCCATCCATGCCGTCTTTTTTGACAATATGCGACCCGAATTTTTCGTATAATTTGTAATGTGTGCCAGATTTAAAGAGGCTAATATCGAAATCTGTAAATAAACTATGTGCTATAACTTTAGACATGTATTGTTTTTAAATTGAAAATTTAAACCACTTAAATAACGGTATGTTTTGGAATGACGGCCCCTTTTTTAATGACTACAATACCATCTTTCACAAAGTAGGTGTCCGTTTCAATATCTTTCAAGTGCAAACCTCCATTGATTCTAGTATCATCTCCAACCCTACAGTTTTTATCAATGATGCAATTATTTATAAAGCAACGGTCTCCAATACCCAACTGGTTTTCTATCCCTTTTGATTGAATGTCTTCTAAAGATTCATACGCGTCATTACCCATCATATAGGTATTGGTCACGATGGTTTCTTTGCCAATTCTAGAACGGATACCAATAACCGATTTCTCTATTTTTTCTGCATTGATAATACAACCATCAGCAATAATAGTTTTGTTTAAAATAGTGTTCGATATTTTTGAAGTGGGAAGAATACGCGCTCTTGTATACACGCGGTTCTTATCATACAGGTTAAATTTTGGCAAGTCATCCGTCAAACCTAAATTTGCTTCAAAGAAAGAATCTATATTTCCAATATCTGTCCAATAACCCTCGTATTGATAACTTAGTGTCTTGTGTGCCGCTATCGATTGTGGAATGATTTCCTTTCCAAAATCGATGGTATCTGGATTGTTCATTAATTTGATAAGCAGGTCTCTATTAAAGATATAGATACCCATAGAAGCAAGGTAATTCCGACCTTCTTTCTTCATCTCACCACTTACTTCAGAAGTCCAGTCTGGAAGCAAATTAGCAGCTGGTTTTTCAATAAAAGAAGTAATCACATTTTCTTCATTTGTTTTGAGTAAGCCAAAAGACGTGGCATCTTTTGCATTTACGGGATAGGTTGCAATAGATATTTCAGCATTACTTTCTTTATGTTTTTCAATCATATCTCGAAAATCCATATTGTATAACTGATCTCCAGATAAAATTAACGCATATTCAAAATCATTTTGTAAAAAGTGATGCATACTTTGCCGCACTGCATCGGCAGTTCCTTGAAACCACTTGTCACTTTGCATCGTTTGCTCAGCAGCTAGAACATCAACAAAAGCATCACTAAAAAAACTAAAGTGATAGGTGTTTTTAATATGTTGATTCAGAGAAGCAGAATTAAACTGCGTAAGCACATACATCCTTTTAATATCCGCATTAATACAATTAGAAATTGGAATATCTACTAAGCGATACTTCCCGGCAATAGGTACTGCAGGTTTAGACCTGTCTTTAGTAAGGGGATATAATCTTGACCCCTGTCCACCACCTAAAATAATTCCAAGTACTTTTTCATTTATCATAATTTAATGTTTTAGAGATTTGTATAAGTGTACGTATGCTGCTGCAGAATTATTCCAAGAATGATCTATTGCCATTATTCTTTTTAGGTTTTTTTTAAATGCTTTTGCATGATAATAGTTTGTTGCTTTGTGGATTGCAGTAGTTACTTTTTCTACGGTAACCCCGTCATGAACTATTCCGAAACCAGCTTTTTCATCAATATCGATAATGGTGTCTTTTAAACCACCAGTAGCGTTTACGATAGGCACGGTGCCGTAGCGTAAAGAATACATTTGATTTAATCCGCAAGGTTCCACACGAGAAGGCATTAATAGAAAGTCTGCTCCGGCATACATGATATGTGCAAGTTTCTCGTCATATCCAATAAAAGTATTGAAATTTTCTTTTGGGATTGCAGCCAATTCGACTTCCGTTGCTGCATGTCCAGAACCAAGCAGAAGGATGGATATTTTATTTTCAGTAAGTGCTTGTTCAAAGATATCAGAAAAGAGGTCTGCACCTTTTTCTCCCACTAACCTTCCAATAAAAGCAAACAACGGTTTTTTAATGTCCAAATTAAACTCTTTACAAAGCCATTTTTTATTTGCCTTTTTTCCAGATATAACTGTGGTTTTAGAGAAGTTTTTCAGCAGTCTTTCATCTGTTTCAGGATTCCATACATTCCAATCAATACCATTTAAAATACCAGTACATTTTTTACTTTCGTGCTGTAATAAGGCTTCTAGTCCATTTGCTTTTATCTTTAATTCTTCCAAATAAGTGGGAGAAACGGTAGTAACGCTCCAAGCACATTTTATAGCTGCTGCTAAGGAGTTAATACTGCCATCCCAATCGAGTAACCCTGTTTTTTCATAGTTAAAAGGCGGAATTAAATTGGCGAGTGCATGTGAAAACCACCCTTGATATTGTGCATTGTGAATGGTTAAAACGGTAGGGATGTTTTTGAGTGATGCATATTTAAAACTGCAGGACATCATAAAGGGAATTAACCCTGCATGATGATCGTGTACGTGAATAATATCGGGTGTTGCTTTTAGCGTTAAGATCCAATCTAAGGTGGCAATCTGAAAGGCTAAAAAGCGTTTGGTATCTGCATTAGAATATACAAATTCTGTGTAAAGTAAATCTGGGATATCAATACAAAAAAGGTCGAAACCAAGTTGATGATTGGTCAGTTTAAGTACTTTGAAATGATAGTATTCGTGACCAAGCGAAATGTAGTGATCATGAAGGGTCTCAAAGGTGTTGTTTTGTGTAAAGGTATTGTTGTAATAAGGCATAACTACGCTGCTCGTAGCTCCTAAATCTTTCTGGTATTTCGGAAGTGCACCCACAACATCTGCAAGACCACCAACTTTAGCTATCGGAAAACATTCTGCACTAATATGTAGTATTTTCAATATTTGTAATGAGATGGTTAGTTCATCAATTTACAAAATATTTTTTCAGAAGTGGAGCAGATTTTAATTATTAATATAATTTTATTACAATTGAAAATACTGTACCTATAAATTGTTTTTCGCTAAAATATGAACAGTTTATTTATGAATTTCGCTGTTTGTTGATTTCGTCCTGCAATGCTCTTCTCAATTTCTGCTCTTTTTCGATTGATTTTTTTCGATACTGCTCATATTCAAAGTCCAAATCTTTTAAGTCACTTTTAGCTTTATTAGAGAGGATATTATTGCTCGAAAATTTAAATATAAAATAAAGCAACGTCAATATTAAAGCGAGAATAAAAGTCCATAAGCTAAGATTATAACTGGTTTTTTTTACCTGCAAACCAAAGAGAGAAGTTACGCCTTCTTTTTGTAAGGAGTCTTGCAATTCTAAAGAAGTCTTTTGAAGAAGTTCCTGATTTTTCTGGTTGTTTCCTTTTTCTAGGGTCAGTAAATTGTTTTTTGCAGAGAGTTTAGCTTGTGCCGTTGTTAAAGAATCTAAAACGTTTTGTTTTAGTTGTAAATATTTTTCTTTTCCAATAACCTTATAGGCTTGATAGCTGGAAGATATTCTGTAAAGCTTGTCAAACTGAGCACCCAAAGAATTGTCTTCAATAGTGGGTTCCTGCGCATAGGAAATGGAAGCGAGTAAAATTACTGCAAAGGTGAATAGGTGTCGGTTCATTTTTATAATTTTTAATAGCATTTTTTAAAAGAATAAAGATACTAAAAAACCCAAACGAAAACGTTTGGGTTTTTTTATAAGCAAGTAATTTATATTTATTTTATTTTTTCTACAACTGCCTTAAAAGCTTGTGGATTGTTCATCGCAAGATCGGCTAAAACCTTACGGTTTAGTTCGATACTGTTTGCTTTTACTTTACCCATAAACTGAGAGTAAGACATTCCGTGTAAACGGGCTGCAGCGTTGATACGCACAATCCATAACGAACGAAAGTTTCTCTTGTTGTTTTTACGGTCACGGTATGCATATAGCATTCCTTTTTCAACCGCATTTTTTGCTACTGTGTAAACGTTTTTTCTACGTCCAAAGTACCCTTTTGCTGCCTTCAAGATTTTTTTTCTTCTTTTTCTTGAGGCTACTGAATTTACTGATCTTGGCATAATTTCAATGTTTTTTGTAGTAGGCGATTCTTTTATGAATACTTTTTATTTTTTGCCTAACTCCATGGTTAATAATAAAATTCCCTAATTAAACTTATTTCAAGTTTAATTGTTGCATAATGTTAGACTTATCCGCTTTATGTACTAAAGTGTCATGAGTTAACCTTAATTTACGTTTTTTAGACTTCTTTGTTAAGATGTGACTTTTAAACGCGTGCTTTCTTTTGATTTTTCCAGAACCAGTAACTTTAAATCGTTTCTTGGCACTAGACTTGGTTTTCATTTTAGGCATCTCTCCTTCGTTTTTATCTTGCTTATAAGATTATTATCCTACGAGACCTTGACGTCCTCATAGGTGTTTTGAATTTGTTACTTCATTTTCTTTGGAGCGATAAACATAATCATACGTTTACCTTCTAATTTTGGCAATTGCTCTACTTTACCAACTTCCTCTAACTCTTGTGCTAATTTTAATAATAAAATTTGCCCTTGTTCTTTAAAAATAATAGAACGTCCTTTAAAAAATACGAATGCTTTTAACTTCGCTCCTTCTTGCAAGAACTTCAGTGCATGCTTCTTTTTAAATTCATAATCATGTTCATCTGTCTGAGGTCCAAAACGAATCTCTTTTACAATTACCTTTGTGGCTTTTGATTTTAAAGATTTTTCGCGTTTCTTTTGCTCGTACAAGAATTTCTTATAGTCGATGATTTTACAAACAGGTGGTTTTGCTTTGGGAGAAATCTCCACCAAATCTAATTCCTGCTCATTGGCTAACTCTTTAGCTTTTTCTAAAGGATATACACCAACTTCGATATTCTCGCCCACAAGACGAACTTCGTCAACATATCTTATTTTTTCATTAATTCTATGTTGATCTTCTTTGATTACTCTTAACGGTCTTCTCGACCTGCTTCTACGTATTGCTATGACTTATGAATTTTAAATTTAACTTATGGTTTTTTTACAACCTTTAGCTTTTATCGAATGTCAAAATTAATTAAAATTTCTTCAATGTCTTGCTTTCTTCTGTTTTAATTAAAGAAATAAATTCTTCAATCGTAAAAGTTCCAATATCTCCTTCTCCGTGTTTTCGGACAGAAACGGTACCTTCTTGCTCCTCTTTCTCACCAACAATAACCATATACGGGGTTTTGCTAACTTCCGCATCTCGTATTTTCCGTCCTGTTTTTTCATTTCGGTTGTCTGCGAGGGCGCGAATTTCGGAATTTTCTAACGATTCTAACACTTTTTCTGAATAATTTTGATATTTATCACTGATTGGCAATAAGATAACTTGATCTGGAGTCAGCCAAAGTGGGAAGTTACCTCCCGTGTGCTCTAGTAATACTGCAATAAAACGCTCCATAGAACCAAAAGGCGCTCTGTGAATCATTACGGGTCTGTGCAGTTGATTATCTGCTCCTTTATAGGTTAAATCGAAACGTTTGGGTAAATTATAGTCCACTTGAATGGTTCCAAGTTGCCAACTTCTGCCCAAAGCGTCTTTTACCATGAAGTCTAATTTAGGTCCGTAAAAAGCGGCTTCACCTTCTTCAACTACAAAACTTAAACCTTTGTCCGTTGCAGCACTTATGATTGCATTCTCAGCAATCTCCCATGTGGCAACATCACCAATGTATTTTTCTGGAGTGTTTTTATCTCGGATAGAAACTTGCGCTGTAAAATCTTCAAAACCTAAAGAGCTAAATACATACAGCACCAAGTCAATAACATCTTTAAATTCTTGGTCTAATTGCTCTGGTGTACAAAAAATATGAGCATCATCTTGTGTAAAACCTCTTACCCGCGTTAATCCGTGTAGTTCTCCACTTTGTTCATATCGATATACGGTACCAAATTCCGCAAAACGTTTTGGTAAATCTTTATAAGAGTATGGTTTGAAATTATATACTTCACAATGATGTGGACAGTTCATAGGTTTCAATAAAAACTCTTCATCCATTTTAGGTGTTTTTATCGACTGAAAACTATCTGCACCGTATTTTTCATAATGCCCAGAAGTAACATAGAGTTCTTTCTGACCAATATGTGGTGTCATGACCATTTCATAACCAGCTTTTTTCTGAGCCTTCTTTAAGAAATCTTCAAGGCGTCCGCGCAAAGCAGCTCCTTTAGGAAGCCATAAAGGCAAACCGGCACCCACTTTTTGAGAAAAAGTAAACAATTCTAACTCTTTTCCAAGTTTTCTATGATCTCTTTTTTTAGCTTCCTCTAAAAGTGCAAGGTATTCCGTCAGTAGCTTTTGTTTTGGAAAACTGATTCCATAAACTCGGGTCAACTGATTGTTTTTCTCGTCACCACGCCAATAGGCTCCGGCAACACTCATTATTTTTATCGCTTTTATAATTCCGGTATTTGGAACGTGCCCTCCTCTACAGAGGTCTGTAAAATCACTGTGGTCACAAAAAGTAATATCGCCATCCGTTAAGTTTTCTATCAACTCAACTTTATAGGGATTATTTTCTGCGGTATATTTTGACAAAGCATCAGCTTTAGAAACAGAGCGGATAGAAAATTCGTGTTTCCCACGAGCAATTTCTAAAAACTTGGTTTCTATCTCTTTGAAATCTTTATCAGAGATGACAGCCTCCTCTAAATCTACATCATAGTAAAAACCATTATCTATTGCAGGGCCGATAGTTAATTTTGCTTTTGGGTAAAAGCTTAAGATAGCCTCAGCCAATACGTGAGCAGATGAATGCCAGAAAGCTTTTTTTCCGTCAGTATCGTTAAAGGTGTATAAAATTAAGGAACCATCTGTGGTTAGAGGAGTAGAGGTTTCAATGGTAGTTCCATTAAAATTTGCTGAAATTACGTTTCTAGCAAACCCTTCACTGATGCTTTTTGCAACATCCATTGGAGTGCTGTTTCCAGCAAATTCCTTAATAGTTCCGTCAGGTAAAGTAATTTTAATCATGTAAGCTATGTAAATTAAGAACGCAAAGATATTGGAAAACAATTTTTTACACAATATATATGTGCACTTATTATAAGACTGCCTTTTTTTTGGTGGTGCTGCTCTTTTTTGAATGCTTCCGAAAGCGTATTCTGGGTCTTATCTATTAGGTAGCATTACTGCACTTGGAATACCATTATTTTGACACACTTATAA
>DPRC01000141.1:11479-11788 GCA_003537695.1 Polaribacter sp. | reverse complement strand
TAAAGAGGTGTCTAAAACGATTCACAAGCTTGAAACGGACTATAAAGTACAAGTCAACCCAAGAGAAATTAATCTCTTTTATTTGGGTAAAAATTCACGAGAACGTATCCTGTATGAAGATGGAATTTTTAAAGTAAATAATACCAGTCTTCGATTCTCTAAAAGTGAAATTTTAAGAGAATTGCGTGAGAATCCATTGGCTTTTTCGCCGAATGTGATTATGAGACCCCTGTTTCAAGAAGTAATATTGCCAAATCTATGTTATATTGGTGGAGCAGGAGAAATGGCGTATTGGTTTCAGCTAAAAGC
>DPRC01000141.1:7110-11075 GCA_003537695.1 Polaribacter sp. | reverse complement strand
AAAGCAACAAAAAAAGTTGGACAATTTAAGGATTTCTCATGCTGAATTGTTTGCGAAGCAGCATGCGTTATTGTCAAAAAAGGTGACCGAAAACTCTGAAATAGAAGTAAATTTTGAGGAGAAAATGCACTATTTGAAAAATGAATTTTCTGAGTTAAAAGCAATAGCTAAAAAAACAGATGTTTCTTTTGTAAATGCAGTGAATGCGCAAGAGCGAAAGCAGCTGAAAGGGCTAGAATATCTTCAAAAACGATTGTTAAAAGCAGAGAAGAAAAGGCAAAAAGAGCTTGTTGATAGAATTATACTACTCCAAAACGAGCTATTGCCCAATCAAAGTTTAGAGGAAAGGCAACTTAATTTTTCAGAATATTATATTGCATATGGCCCTTCATTCATTCAATCCTTAAAAGAAGCATTAAAACCACTAGATTTAAATTTCACCATATTAGAATTATAAACTTTATTTTGATATTGAATATCACCAATAATTGAGGGCAGATTAGGCTTATATAACTTACATTTGAGCTCGTTAAAATGAGTAACAAATATTTTTAGAAGTTGTACCAATTTAGCAGTCACCAGTGTTCCAATAAAAAATAGCATGAAAGAAAAAAATCTTCATTCAAAAAATAAATTCAATAAAGGGTATGATTTTGACGCATTGATCAAGATAAACCCGAAGTTGAAAACATTTGTATCAAAAAATCAGTTCGACGTAATTACTATCGATTTCTCAAATCCTGAAGCAGTAAAAGAGTTAAACAAAGCATTGTTATTTTCATACGACAAAATAACTACTTGGGACTTTCCTAAGGAAAATTTATGTCCACCAATTCCCGGTCGTTTAGACTATATCCATTATTTAGCAGATTTGATTTCAACTGAAAAAGATGTAAAAATTTTAGATATTGGAACAGGAGCTACCTGCATTTATCCGCTTTTAGGTGTCGCAGAATATAATTGGAGTTTTATAGCCTCGGATATTGACTTTGCTTCATTAGATACTGCGCAAGATATTATAGATGATAATAACTTAGGGACTAAGATCGAGTTGCGGAAACAAGCGGATGAAAATAATATTTTGAAAGGAATATTAAAAGATGAGGACTCTTTTTCTGCAGTGATGTGTAACCCACCCTTTTTTAAATCTGCAGAAGAAGCACAAGGAGCTAATAAGCGTAAAAACAAAAACTTAGGCAACAATACCGTTCGAAATTTCTCAGGAAATAATAATGAACTTTGGTACATCGGAGGGGAAAAAGCATTTTTACACAACTATTTATTCGAAAGCTCTTTGTACAAAAAGAAAAGTACGTGGTTTACGAGTCTCGTTTCAAAAAAAGAAAACATAGTAAGCTTAGAGAAATCATCAACAAAATTAGGTGCAATTGAATTTAAAGTAATTCCAATGACACAAGGAAATAAAGTGACTCGAATTGCTTGTTGGAGATTTTAGTTAAAAACGATGTCCTTAATTTTATATTTTTTACAGATAAAATATAAAACTGTATATATCGACATGTGCACAAATACAAGACAAATAAAAGCATATAATGGCACCCCTAAAATTTGAAAAGGCCAATAATAAGTCCAGACTCCAAAGTGAATCGTAATTACTTCACCAAGAGCAGGAAGTATCAGGGCCAACACTAATGCTAGGAGAATTTTATTTTTTTGGCTCTGATTTTTTAAATACGGAATGAGATTTAACTCTAATGTATATAAAAAGTAGAATGTATACATCCACGCAAAAGGAATCCAAAGGGGCAATGCTCTTTCAACTGCATGATATTCCCAGTATCCCGCAGAAACGCCCCAAGTTTCACCAACAATGCCTCCAAAACAAGTAAGAAACATCCCTAGTAATAACAACCAATTCTTATGTGTTGGTTTTAGGATATTCTTGTAAATATTATGAATAATTTTTACAGCAAGTAGCACTGCAATCCATAAATCATATTCTTTGAAATACCCAATAAAAATGCCGGCAACCATCAATTTTAAGACTCCTAATAGAAGTGTTTTATAAAACTTTTTTTTGTTCGTTATCATGGTTATTAAATATAAAAAAAACCGAAACTTTTTGCTTCGGTTCTTATATATAATTTCAGACTACAAGCCATTTTGACGAGACAAGAAATTTCAAAGTATTAAAAGAGCTATTTAACCCATTAGCGTATTTGCTTTTGCTATAAATGAATGACTTCATCGTATGCATCCGCAACTGCTTCCATAACTGCTTCACTCATGGTAGGATGTGGGTGAATTGTTTTTAAAACTTCATGACCTGTAGTTTCTAATTTACGTCCAAGAACTGCTTCTGCAATCATGTCCGTAACTCCAGCACCAATCATATGACATCCAAGCCATTCACCGTATTTAGCATCAAAAATAACTTTTACAAATCCATCTTTAGTTCCCGCAGCAGTCGCTTTTCCAGACGCAGAGAAAGGAAATTTACCAACCTTTAATTCATAACCTGCTTCTTTCGCTTTCGCTTCTGTCATACCAACAGAGGCTATTTCTGGAGTTGCATAGGTGCATCCAGGTACGTTTCCATAATCGATCGCTTCTGTATGCAATCCTGCTAGTTTTTCTACGCAGGTAATTCCTTCAGCAGAAGCAACATGTGCCAAAGCTTGTCCAGGAGTTATATCTCCAATCGCATAATACCCAGGAATATTCGTTTGGTAAAAGTCGTTTACTAAAATTTTATCACTATCAACGATAATTCCAACATCCTCCAGACCGATGTTTTCAATATTAGATTTGATACCAACGGCAGATAATAAAATATCTGCTTCTAATTTCACTTCACCTTTCTTCGTCTGCACAGTTGCAACAACGCCTTCCCCAGAAGTGTCTACAGATTCTACAGACGCATTGGTCATTACTTTTATACCCGCTTTTTTGAACGAGCGCTCAAATTGTTTCGATACGTCAATATCTTCTACAGGTACTAAATTTGGTTGAAATTCTACGATGGTAACAGTAGTTCCCATAGTATTATAGAAATGTGCAAATTCGACACCAATCGCTCCAGAACCTACAACAATCATAGATTTAGGCTGACTTGGTAAAGTCATTGCTTTGCGATACTCAATTACTTTCACACCATCTTGTGGTATGTTTGGCAATTGTCTAGAACGAGAGCCAGTTGCAATAATAATATTGTCCGCACTATATTCACTTACTTCACCGGCTTCCGAAGTAACTTCTACTTTTTTACCTGTTTTTATTTTTCCAAAACCATCTATAATATCGATTTTGTTTTTCTTCATTAGAAAGGCAACACCTTTACTCATTCCGTCTGCAATACCGCGACTTCTTTTAATTACTGCCTCAAAATCTTTATCTATAGCTTCTGCTTTTAAGCCATATTCATCTACGTGTTTTAAGTAATCATACACCTGTGCAGATTTCAACAGTGCTTTTGTTGGAATACAACCCCAGTTTAGGCAAATTCCGCCCAAAGATTCTTTTTCTACAATGGCAACTTTAAAGCCTAATTGAGAAGCTCTGATTCCTGTAACATATCCGCCAGGTCCACTTCCGATAATAATGATGTCGTATTTCATATTTTTTTTTTAATCTTTCTATTTTACTTTCTTACCCGACAAGGCAGGTTATAGCCTACTTTTCGTTGTAACATTTTGGTATTTGCTCCAGTCTATTCCGCTAAAAAGCGCAGGATACAAAGCGGCGCTTAAAACGGAGATCTCTTTCCTCCGGAACACCTACAAATTTACTAACTTTTGTTCTTATTACCAACTGTATATAAGCTGTGAGAACTATTTTTACATTCTTTCAGGGACTTCAATTCCCAACAAAGAAAAAGCTGATTTGATAGTATCTGCAACTTTCTGCGCCAATTGTACTCTAAACACCTTTTTATCGAGATCTTCTTCTCCTAAAATAGATACATTTTGATAGAAAGAATTAAACTCTTTTACCAAGTCATAGGT
>DPRC01000141.1:4378-6716 GCA_003537695.1 Polaribacter sp. | reverse complement strand
AATTCTAATTGTTTTAATAATTCTTTTTCTTTCTCGTGCAGATCAATCGTTGCTTCTTTTGAATAGTCAAAGTTCGCTTTTCTAATAATAGACTGAATTCTAGCATAGGTATACTGAATAAAAGGTCCTGTATTTCCTTGAAAGTCTACCGAAGACTTTGGATCAAATAAAATTCTTTTCTTGGGATCTACTTTTAATATAAAATATTTCAATGCACCCAAACCAATTATTCTATACAATTCATTTTTTTCTTCCTCAGAATATCCATCTAATTTCCCTAACTCTTCAGAAATTGCTTTGGCAGTGTTCGTCATTTCTAACATCAATTCATCAGCATCCACAACTGTTCCTTCTCGAGACTTCATTTTTCCGGAAGGTAAGTCTACCATCCCATAACTTAAATGGTGCAATTGTTTAGACCAGTCAAAACCTAATTTTTTCAAAATTAAAAAGAGGACTTGAAAATGATAATCCTGCTCATTACCAACAGTATATACCATTCCACCAACATCTGGAAAATCTTTTACACGTTGTATCGCAGTACCAATATCCTGCGTCATATATACGGCTGTTCCATCTGAACGCAAAACAATTTTTTCATCCAAACCATCTTCCGTTAAATCACACCAAACAGAACCATCTTCTTTTTTAAAGAAAACGCCTTTTTCTATTCCTTGTGCAACGACATCTTTTCCTAGTAAATAGGTGTTACTCTCATAATATAAGGTATCAAAATTAACACCCATATTCTTGTAGGTAACTTCAAATCCGCTGTATACCCACGAGTTCATTGTTTTCCAAAGAGAAACAGTTTGTGCGTCTCCAGCCTCCCATTTTAAAAGCATTTGTTGCGCTGCTACTAAAAGAGGTGCTTCTTTTTTAGCTTCTTCTTCAGTTTTTCCAGCTGCAATTAATTCCGCGATTTCTTTTTTATATTCTTGGTCGAATTTTACATAATAATTTCCAACCAATTTATCACCTTTTTTTAATTCGGGATTTAATGTAGTTTCCGGAGTTTCTTTTTGCCCGTCACTCCCGTTAGGAGCGTATTTCTTCCAAG
The DNA here is from genome assembly GCA_003537695.1 of Polaribacter sp. Classification (GTDB taxonomy): domain Bacteria; phylum Bacteroidota; class Bacteroidia; order Flavobacteriales; family Flavobacteriaceae; genus Polaribacter. The sequence goes on along the minus strand of DPRC01000141.1, from coordinate 5,656 downwards.
CCAACATCGACTTACAAATATGGATTCCACGATCATTAATAATTTGGGTCTTGTATACTTTCTTACCCGAAGCTTTTATAATTTCTGCAACGGAATACCCTAATAAATTATTACGAACATGTCCTAAGTGTAGTGGTTTGTTGGTGTTTGGAGATGAATATTCTACCATCACCGCTTGTGCATCTGCTGTTGGTGAAACAAAACCAAAGTTAGTATTTGCATATGCAGTATTAAAAAAACGGGTGTATACAGCAGCGTCAATCACTAAATTTAAAAAACCTTTGACAACATTATAGTTTGTAATTTCTGTGACGTTTGCTACTAAATAAGCTCCCAGGTCTTCGCCTATTTGAACAGGATTTCCTTTTTTATAGCGGAGCATAGGAAATACAACAACGGTAATGTCACCCTCAAATTCTTTTCTAGTCGCTTGAAATTCTACTGTTGGAATTTCGAGCTCATAAAGTGCTAAAAAACCTTCTTTTACTTTGGTTTCTATGGTGTTCTGAATATTCATTTACTTTGTAAAATTGAACTGCGAAATTAAGGATTTTTATTTGTTTTTCAGATTGATTTTTTCCCGAAGAATAATTGTAATTTTGCGGCATGGAAAAAATTCTTGAACAACTCCCAAAATTAGCAAAAGAAGCAAAAAAAGAAACTCAGAAATATTTTGCGAGACTTAAGAAGCGTGTTCCTAAAAGATTGGATTATTTAATGCAAGAACTGCATGAGGAAGAGTTTAAAAAAACAGATTGTTTAACCTGTGGTAATTGTTGTAAAACTACCAGTCCTATCTTTACGAACATAGATGTAGATAGAATTTCGAAGAGCTTAAAGATGAAAGCTGCCGCATTTACAGACCAATACCTGCTTAGAGATGAAGATGATTTCTTAGTTTTAAAAACGGCCCCTTGCTCTTTCTTTAATGAAACGGATAATACCTGTTTCATCTATGATGTAAGACCCAAAGCATGCGCCGAGTATCCGCATACCAATCGAAAAAAATTTATTGGCATTACAGACTTAACTGTTGACAATACCACGGTTTGTCCTGCAGCGTATAATATTGTTGAAAATTTAAAGAAACGTTTGCCTTTAGAGGGAAATAAAAAAGTAAAACACTCTTAACAGAATAGATACTTTTTATAGGATCAAAAAGCACTCAAACGAACAAAAAGAATTGTTAAATGGAGTGCTTTTTGATTTTTAATACGAACGGCTTTCGATGATCTTTATTTATATATCAAATACTTACTTCTAGTCTTTTTAAAAGTA
>DPRC01000141.1:880-3987 GCA_003537695.1 Polaribacter sp. | reverse complement strand
TGTTGTAACTTTTCGGTTCCTGCTAATTTGGTGAAGAAAGAATTAAAAAATGCTTTTGACGAATTTTGTTCGTATGCTTTTATTAGAAAAGACAGGTCTAATTTATTCAGCCTCTCTGCAGTTCTTAAATCTTCACCAAAACAGATTTTATTTTTATACTTCGGATATTTAGCACCTTCATTTGCTTGTGGTTTAAAAGAAAACGCATTTTTAGTTAAAAATGGAGAACCATAAACTTGGAACTGCATTGCTGTCCCCCGGCCAACAGAAACACTGGTTCCTTCAAAAAAACACAAACTAGGGTATAGGTTAATACTTATGTCATTGGGTAAATTTGGGGATGGTTTAATTGGCAGGCTGTAGAATGTTTGATGGGTATAATTTTCTATAGGAATTACTGTTAAATCACATTTTACTCCATTTTTAAGCCAGTTTTCTCCATTGATCATCTGCCCATATTCGCCAATGGTCATTCCATACACAATTGGAACTTTGTGCATCCCTACAAACGAGCTATGCTTCATTTTTAGAATGGGACCGTCTATATAGTGTGCATTAGGGTTTGGTCTGTCAAGAATAAGTACTGGGATATTGAGTTCTGCGCATGCTTCCATTACATAGTGTAATGAAGAAATATAGGTATAAAAACGTGCACCTACATCTTGAATATCAAATACTACAACATCAATCCCTTTTAAGTGTCCTGCAGATGGTTTTTTGTTTTCACCATATAAAGAAACAATCGGCAATCCTGTTTTTGTATCAAATCCATCTTTTATAATTTCACCAGCGTCTGCTTTTCCTCTAAAGCCGTGTTCTGGTGCAAATACTTTTTTAATATGTATTTGCAGTGATAAAAGCGAATCTACGACGTGGGTGAACGCTCTTTTGCTACTGCTACGAGCTTTTTTTTCTAATACTGATGTTTGATTTGCGACTACAGCAACCTGTTTGCCTTTTAATAATTTAAGATAGACTGCTGTTCTTTCTGCACCTGGTTTTAATTTTTGAGCAAAAGAAATCACCTGAAAATTCAAGACGAGAAATAAGAATAAATATGTACTTTTGANNCTTTTAACTGTATTGCAGAAGGTTTTTTATTTTTTCCGTACAAAGAAATAATTTGCAAGCCTGTTTTAGTATCAAAACCATCTTTTACAACTTCACCGGCATCTGCTTTTCCTCTAAAACCGTGTTCTGGAGCAAATACTTTTTTAACTTCTATTCCCAGCATCAAAAGAGAATCTACAAGATGTCTTGCTTCTTGTTTCTTTTTATATATTTCTTTAAAAATAACTGAAGTTTGGTTTGCAACAACGGCAATATTCTTTCCTTTTAGTAAATTTACATATAAGCCTGTGCGAGCTGAAGCTGTTTCAACTTTTAACTTAGAACTTTGGGCATAAGAAATCAGCTGTAAATTCAGTAAAAGAAATAAGAATAAATATGTACTTTTGAAAGGTTTAAAATCGATCATACTTTGAATTACGAGTTATTTATTGCAAAACGCATTATTGCTGGCAGAAAGTATAAAAATAGTATTTCATCTCCAATAATAAAAATTGCAATTACTGCAATTGCGTTGGGAATTATTATTATGCTTATTGCTGTGGCAACTGCCGCAGGTTTACAGACCAAAATTCGCGATAAAATGGCAGGTTTTAAAGGACATGTGCAAATTGTAAACTATGACAATAACAATTCAGATGTTTCTACAACACCCATAAATATTGAGCAAGACTTTTACCCTGAATTTAAAAACATTAAAGGAGTTAAAAACATACAAGTATATGCTAACAAAGGTGGGATCTTAAGAACCGCAAGTGATTTTGAAGGTGTTATTTTCAAAGGAGTTACTACGGATTATGATTGGTCTTTTTTTAAAGAGTATTTGGTGTCCGGTACAATTCCTAATTTTGACCAAGCAAGAACAAAGGGAGTTTTGCTTTCTCAAACGATTGTAAATCGCTTACAATTAAAATTAAACGATACCATTTCGGCTACCTTTTTAAAGACTGCAACCAGTAATTTACCCTCAAATAGAAAGTATAATATTGTTGGAATTTATAATTCTGGATTTGCTCAATTTGATAAAAATATGATGATTGGGGATCTTCGAGAAGTTCAAAAACTGAACAAATGGACAGAATATCAAGTGGGCGGATTTGAAGTTCTTTTAGACAATTTTGACGATATTGACGAAAAAGGAGTTGAAATCTATAGAGAGATTAGTGGTACTTTAAATGCAAAAACGATTCTAGATTCGTATCCAGCGCTATTCGACTGGATAAAATTATTTGACAATAATGTTTGGTTTATCATTGGTATTATGATTTTAATCGCAGGAATAAATATGATTACCGCTTTACTGGTGTTGATTTTAGAGCGGGTTCAAATGATTGGGATATTAAAAGCACTTGGCAGCGACAATGCGAGTATTCGAAAAGTGTTTTTATACAATGCTGCCTATTTAATTTTGAAGGGTTTATTTTGGGGGAATATAATTGGATTAGGAATTATTAGTATTCAATATTTCTTTGAGGTAATTACCTTAGATGCAGAAACCTACTATGTAGCGGTAATGCCGGTATATCTCTCTATTAGTTCAATATTGGCATTGAACATAGGCACACTAGTTCTTTGTTTCCTTATGTTGATATTGCCTTCTTATATTATCACTAAAATAAACCCAGCTACAGCAATAAAATTTGCATAACAGATTATTCTATGTTTTTGAACCAGGTGAAGTGTTGTTCTATAATTTGGTCTTTATGTTCTTCAAGATGTTTTTTAAAGGCTTTTGCTACCAGAGAAAGATTTTTAGACTTTAACCAAATCAAGTTCCAATTCGTTTCTAATGGAAAATCTTTCATCTCAATAATTTGAAGATCCCCATTCTGTAATTCATTTTGGATTCCAATAATTGGCATGATAGAGATGCCCAAGCCGGCTATAATTGCTTGTTTTATAGCTTCGTTAGAAGTAAGCTCCATTTTTTTTTGAACTACTATTTTGTTTTTGACTAAATACTGTTCCATTGCTAGGCGAGTAGCAGATCCAGGTTCTCTAAAAATGAATAAAGATTTATTTAAATTTTTTAAAATAAT
>DPRC01000141.1:0-476 GCA_003537695.1 Polaribacter sp. | reverse complement strand
CGTGAAATATTTAGTTTTTTAGGAATTGTGGAGACCATCGCAAAGTCACACTCGTTATTTTCAAGACTTCTAAGCACCGTTGTTTTATTGGTCACATCCATGGTTAAAGAGACCATTTCATTCGCTTTGATAAAGTCTGATAAGAAATATGGCATGGTATATTTTGCAGTAGAAACAATACTGATATTTAGTTTTCCTGCTATTTTACCTTCAAAAATAGCCGATTTATATTTTATATTTTTTACTTGCTCTAAAACTTCAAAGGCAGTTTCAGAAATTTCTTCACCAAACTCTGTGATGTATAATTTTCTACCGACAACTTCAAACAGCGGTAATTTAAACTGTGCTTGAAAATTTTTTAATTGTATGGAAACAGCAGGCTGCGTTAAAAAAAGTTGTTCAGAGGCTTTTGTAACACTATGAAGTTCAGCTATTTTTCTGAAAATTTCTAATTGGTGCAGCGTATAGTTCATTAA
>DPRC01000170.1 GCA_003537695.1 Polaribacter sp. | reverse complement strand
TGGATCGTAGATGACTATGTAGCCCTGGAAAATTCTTTTCAAGGAATTCGGCTCACAAATGGAATGGAATTTAAGTTGTACCTAAATAAAGAAAATGAAACAAATGTGTACGGTGTGGTATATTACGTGATTCCAGGTTCAAATGCTGCAACACAAGGCGTGTTGAGAGGAGCTGTTTTTAGCGCTATTGACGATACTCAAATGACAGTTGACAATTATAGAAGTCTTTTATTTGGCGAAAACAGGAACTATACTGTGAATATGTCTGATTTTAAAGCTGGGAATCCGGAAGTAAATGGGACTAATATTGCCTTGGTAAAAGAAGATTTTCAAGAAAATCCAGTTGCGATTAGTAAAACCTTTATTGAAGGTTCAAAAAAAATAGGATATCTTTTATACAATCAGTTTTCCAGTTCTTTTGACTTGCAATTAAATAGTGCCTTTGCTTATTTTAAATCGGAAGCAGTAACCGATTTAATTATTGATTTGCGCTACAACGGAGGCGGTAGCGTACGAACGGCTACCTACCTCGCAAGTATGATCAATGGCACGAATACAGGAAAATTGTTTTCTCAGGAATTTTGGAATGAAAAAGTAATAAAAAACACCAGTCCAGAATATTTTGAAAATAATTTTACGGACCAAATCACAAGTAATGGTGATGATGTAGCCATCGAGAGTTTGTCCTTAAATACAGTGTATTTTATTGTCACAGACGACACTGCTTCTGCCTCTGAGCTTGTAATTAACGGCATGAAACCCTATGTGGATGTAAAGTTAGTGGGTACCCAAACGGTAGGTAAACAAGTTGGTTCAATAACCGTTTATGATTCTGACAATTATAGAAGATCAGGCTCAAATTTAAATGTGAACCATACCTATGCAATGCAACCCATCGTATTAGAAATCAAGAACTCACAAGGTCAAAATAATCCTGAGGGCTATCTTTCCGAGGTTTTTTTACCGGAAGACTTTGGAAGAGAAGATGGAACTATTAATTTAGGTGTTCTGGGAGAAAAATCAGATATCTTACTAGATAGAACCATCAACTATATTATTACTGGGTCTAGACCTGCTGCTAAAAATAGCAATTATAATCAAAATAAAGCACTGATCGATTCTAAAGTAATACAACCTTTTAGTCAAGAAATGTTCGTCGAGAACTTTAGATAATTCTACTAAAATAGCGGAATTTAAACTTAAGCAGTACCTGTTTTTGATTCTTTTAAGGCGTCTTCCCCTTCTTTATTAGGCAACAAGTCGGGTCTAAATTCGCTCATTTTTTCTTCGTCTTTTGTCTTTGCATAGTTATATCCCGATTTCCACCACTTTTTCATTAGTTTTTTATCAAAGACCAATGAATTCGTGGTTAGTACTGTGGGGGTATAGTATAAGTTAAGTTTGATTCCTTTATTAGAGGCTGCTAATTTCCCAATCGTAATATTGTGTTTTTCTACATGCCCAAGCATAAAATCAAAGACATCAAACAAAAGTGAAAAGGGATTCTTTGAAGGGAGCCTGTTAATCTGGGTGACTTCTGTTTCTAAAATAATTGCATCAATTTCTGTCGCTCCTCTTAAAATAGCCTCTCGAATTGGAATCAAAGAACCAAAACCACCATCGGCATATTGGCAATGGTCTTTTTCTAGCAGACTCATAAAAGGCACATAGTTGCAAGAACCCCAAATCCAATCACAGAAATCTATATAACTGCAATCACTTATCGCTTTGTATTCTATTCGATTTGCCGTTAAATTAGAAACCGTAACGACAACCTCTTTATTGTCAGCTTTTATCTTCAAATACATTTCATTGGTAATCTTTCGCTTAATTAAAGCCCGTAAATTTTTACTTTCACCGAATGTTTTTCTGCCATTCAAAAAATTCCAAAAAGTATTCAAATGATTAATCGTAATGACTTTTTCCCCAGCAATTTTTGTTATTTTAAAAGGGTTGTTGCTAAAAATTGTTTTCTGGTTCACATTGGTATACAATAGTTTTAATTCGTCTACCATGCCCAAAGCCAAATGCGATACCATTAAGCTTCCGGTAGAAGTTCCCAAAAACAGATCATACTGTTTCTTCTTTTTTTTCATTAGGTATTGCGCAACACCGCCTGCGAATGCGCCTTTACTTCCACCCCCAGAAATCACCAATGCTTTTTTCATTATTTCGTATGATTTGTTTACTTTCGTTATATAAAAATATCAAAAATGAATAGAATAATAGGTGTTATTTTTACTTTCCTTTTTTTTATTTCGTGTACCCAAGAATACCAACCAAGAAGTATCTCGGACATTGTAATAAAAAACTTTGAAATAGACAGCACAAGTATCAGAGCAATTCAAGCGGTAGATGGAGCTGGTGTTTTTTATGCGGGATCTAATGGCAGTATAGGATATACCACAGATATGGGTGTTGTTTGGAATACAATGTCTCTTAAATATCAAGATAGCATATTTCCCAACTTCAGGAGTTTAGGTTTTAATGGTACCGATTATTTTACAGTATCTATTGAGAACCCTGCATTGCTCTATAAAATAACAAATGGAGTTGCAACTTTAAAGTACCAAGAAGTGCATGAGAACGTATTCTACGATGCGCTTACTTTTTTTGAAGACAACCTGCATGGAATTGCAGTTGGAGATCCTACAGACACCTGCGCTTCAATACTGATTACAGCGGATAGTGGGGAAACTTGGAACAAAATCCCCTGTGAAAAGCTGCCCAAAATTATCGAAGGAGAAGCTTTCTTTGCCGCAAGCAATACCAATATCAAAACGATTGGAAGCACCGTTTGGATAGCCTCTGGAGGCAGTGCTGCAAGAATCTTGAAATCAACTGATTACGGGGTTACTTGGGAGATTTTTGAAACCCCCATCATTCAAGGTACAGGCCCACAAGGCATCTATTCTATTGATTTTTATGATCCTAAAAATGGAATTGTAATTGGTGGTGATTATTCGAAACCAACAGCGAATAATGCCAACAAGGCAACTACTTCGGATGGAGGCGAAACATGGACACTTGTTGCAGACGGAAAAAATCCAAACTATAAAAGCTGCGTACAATATGTGCCAAATACAGCAGGAAAAGAAATCTTTGCAGTGGGTAAAACAGGGGTTTCGTTTTCTAATGATGGTGGAATATCATGGAAAGAAGTTTCAAAAGAGAAGTATTATACCATTCAATTTACAGATAAAAACACTGCTTGGTTGGGAGGAAATCAAAAAATAGGAAAACTTGAATTGTAGGGATTAATAAGTAGGATATATTTCTTTTTAGTCTGTCCAAACCCTTAATTTAGATGCCAATTACAAGACGAGCATAGCAGCTGCTTATTGGGGTGTAGAATCCAAAATACTGCTTATAAAAACAGGATGCCGATATGATTGAGAAAAAGCACATTACCGACAGATTTATCAAATATGTAACCATTGATACTGAATCAGATCCAAACAACCCGGCATTTCCGAGTACAGAAAAACAATGGAATTTAGCCCATGTCTTGGTTGCTGATTTAAAGAAGATTGGAATGCAAGACATCGAATTGGATGAAAATTGCTACATCATGGCTACCCTACCAAGCAATATAGCGCATCGGGTTCCAACCATTGGTTTTATCTCTCACATAGATACCAGTCCCGATTTCACAGGGAAAAACGTAAAGCCACAGCTCATAGAGAAGTATCAAGGAAATGATATTATTTTAAATCAAGAAAAAAACATCATCCTTTCTCCAGATTATTTTGAGGATTTATTACAATACAAAGGGCAAACAATTATTACTACGGATGGAACAACTTTGCTAGGAGCAGATGATAAAGCCGGAGTTACAGAAATTGTAACCGCCATGGAATATTTAGTGCAGCACCCAGAGCTAAAGCATGGGAAAATTAGAATTTGCTTTACACCAGACGAGGAAGTAGGCAAAGGTGCCCATAAATTTGATGTTAATAAATTTGACGCAGAGTGGGCATATACCATGGATGGAAGTCAGATTGGAGAATTAGAATACGAAAATTTTAATGCGGCTAGTGCAAAGGTGACGATTACAGGTAAAATTGTACACCCTGGTTATGCAATAGGAAAAATGATAAATTCGATGCAGCTTGCAAATGATTTTATAGCAGCACTTCCCGCAGGAGAGGTTCCAGAGAAAACTTCTGGATATGAAGGCTTTTTTCATTTACATGACATGACTGGAAATGTGGAAAAAACAGTTTTAGAATACATCATAAGGGATCACGATGCAGATTTGTTTGAACAAAGAAAAAAATTAATTGAAAGAATAGCTGTTGATTTTAATGCGAATGCAGGCCAAGAGATTGTGAATGTAGAAATTAAAAACCAGTACTTTAATATGAAGGAAAAGATTGTTCCGGTAATGCATATTGTAGATTTGGTAGAAGAGGTGATGAAAGATATTGGCATTGTACCTCTTATAAAACCCATTCGGGGAGGAACAGACGGCTCACAATTATCGTACAAAGGCCTTCCCTGCCCTAATATATTTGCAGGAGGTCATAATTTCCATGGACGTTTTGAATATGTTCCCGTGGAATCCATGATAAAAGCAACAGAAGTAATTGTTGGAATCGTGCAGAAAGTAGCAGAAAAAAAATAGAGACCGCCAAAAACAACTTTTTTATAACCTAGGCCTTCTAAAAGTTTGGCAGCAGTTCCAGTTTTAAACTTAAAGCAATG
>DPRC01000017.1:2507-3653 GCA_003537695.1 Polaribacter sp. | reverse complement strand
ATGAGAAAGTCCTTTTTGAATGGTCTCTATTTCTTGCATGGTGGCTTTTGACGCTTCACAGCACCAACAATCAATAAATTTTTCCCAAATATAATGGATGGCTGTTTTATTTACATGGAGCAGGTCTTCCGTATAAAAACGATATTCTCTTAACTCATCCATGACAATTTCATAGGAAGGAAAATAATAGGCATTCGTTTCTAGAGCAATCGTTGCATGGACTCCTGAGATGAGGTGTGCTTTACTGCGCATATTTTCAATAAAACCGTCTTTCAAGTGCCGTACAGGAGATATTGTAAATAATACAGATGCTTTTGAGTTTACTGTTTTTATGAGGGCTAAAATAGCGTGTAATGTTTCTGAAATCTCAGCAACTGAAAGTAATTCCTTTGAGAATTCTTTCTGTGGAATCTTGTGGCAATTTGCAACAATCATATCCGTTTTTACATAGCTGTATACCCAAGACGTACCTAAAGTAATAATAATATGTGATGCTTTTTCTAGCTGGTTTTTTGTTTCAACTAAGGCTGTGTTTAAATTTATTAAAACGTCCTTTTTGTCCGGAGCACTGAGGTTCGAATGAGCATCCAAAGAATGCCAGCGCTCGTTGTTAAAAACGAGGTCTTTTTCGGTATAAACTTTTTGCTGAATTGCGTTTTTTATTAACTGCTCAATGGCTTTTGGATGAAACAGGATTCCAAACGGATTTTGCTGCGATTGGAACTTGTAATACGAAAGCTTATTGCCAATATTTTCTGAAAAACAAGAGCCTAATAAGAATATTTTAGAAGAATAGTCTATTTGATTATCTGCTTGTCGTTTTATTGATAAATTGGTTTGAAGCTTCATTTTTAAGCTATATATTCTTTTGCTTTTTCTAAAGCTTGAGGGATACCTCCAGGGTTTTTTCCACCCGCAGTTGCAAAAAAGTTTTGACCACCACCACCACCGTGAATTAATTTTCCTAATTCTCGTACGACTTTACCTGCATCGTAACCGCGTTCATTCGCTAGTTCTTTAGAGATGTAGCAGGTAAGCATTGCTTTGTCTTTAGAAGGAGCAGTCGCAAACAAAAGGAACATGTTTTTAGCATCTTTCCCTAAATCAAAAGCTAAATTTTTAATTCCGTTTGCATCTAAATCCACT
>DPRC01000017.1:1865-2157 GCA_003537695.1 Polaribacter sp. | reverse complement strand
AGACCCCATTTATTTCCTGTAATTGATTCCTGAGTTCGCCAGATAAGTTTTGTGCTTTCTCTTTTAAAAGTTGCTCAACTTGCTTTTGCAAAGAAGTGTTTTCTTCTTGTAATTTTACAACCGCTTTTGCAGGCTCTTTTGTATTGTTTAAAACTTCTTTTATTTCAAATAAAGTTTTGTTATTTTCAAAATAAAAATCTTTTACCGCGGTATTTGTAATGGCTTCAATTCTTCTAATTCCTGCAGCAACGCCAACTTCAGATTTTATTTTGAAATGCCAAAGATCACTTGT
>DPRC01000017.1:0-1448 GCA_003537695.1 Polaribacter sp. | reverse complement strand
GCCAAGGCTCCTTGATCAATTGCGACTTGCATTGGCACATCTCTTTGTTCTTCTAAAGAAATTTTCTCTGAAATGCGGGCATTGACAAAGTTTTCTACTTCAAGAAGTTCATCTGTAGTTAATTTAGAGAAATGAGCAAAATCAAAACGTAAATATTTAGAATGAACTGCAGAACCTTTTTGAGTTACATGCGTTCCTAAAATAGATCTTAAACCTTGATGTAGTAAATGTGTTGCCGTATGATTACACGCAGTATGATAGCGCATTTTTTCTTCTACTACAGCTTTGAATTCACCGTGAACACCCTTTGGAAGGTTTTTTGTAAGGTGAATAATAACGTTATTTTCTTTCTTAGTGTCTAAAATAGCCACAACATCCCCTTCAAGGTCCGTTAGGCGCCCTTTGTCACCAACTTGTCCACCACCTTCTGGATAAAAAGGTGTTAAATTGAACACCAATTGATACATTTCACCGTCTTTTACAGACGTTACTTTTCGATACCGTGTTAGTTTTACAGTTGCTTCTAGAGAATCATAACCAATAAACTCTTCATCGGCATTCGCAGCTAATACAGTCCAATCTTCAGTAGAGGTTTCACTTGCAGCTCTCGATCTCTTTTTTTGTTTTTGAAGTTCTTCCTGAAAACCTTTTTCATCGAGACGATATCCTTTTTCAGATAAAATTAAGGCAGTCAAATCAACAGGGAAACCAAAAGTATCGTATAATTCAAATGCCTTTTCTCCTGAAATTTGTTTGGAGTCTGTGGAAGCGATAATTACATCTAATAAGAGTAAGCCTTTGTCCAACGTTTTTAAGAAAGAAGCTTCTTCCTCTCTAATCACATTTTCAATAAGCTGTTTTTGTGCTAATAGCTCAGGAAAAGCAGCGCCCATTTTCTTGCTTAGCACAGTGACTAGCTTGTAAATAAAAGGTTCTTTTTTGTCTAAAAAAGTAAACCCATAGCGAATGGCTCTCCTTAAAATTCTTCGAATGACGTAACCAGCACCGGTATTACTTGGTAATTGGCCATCAGCAATGGAAAAAGCAACGGCTCTCAAGTGGTCTGAAATTACACGTATTGCAATGTCTTGCTGCTCGTTCGCACCATATTTTGTGTTGGTAACAACCCCAATTTCACTAATAATTGGCTTGAAAATATCAGTATCATAATTAGATTGAACATTTTGTAAAACCATACACAGGCGCTCAAAGCCCATTCCTGTGTCAATATGCTTATTTGGTAAATCTTCTAAAGTTCCATTTGCTTTTCTGTTGAATTGCATAAAAACAAGGTTCCATATTTCCACTACATGCGGATGGTCTTCATTGATCAAGGTTCTTCCGTCTACTTTTTCTTTCTCCTCTGCAGAGCGTATGTCTACATGAATTTCAGAACAAGGTCCACAAGGCCCTTGTGCACCCATTTCCCAAAAATTATCTTTTTTATT
>DPRC01000125.1:6970-7303 GCA_003537695.1 Polaribacter sp. | reverse complement strand
CGGAAAATATTTGAACTCCGCACTATTTTTATTCAAAAATAGCTGCATAAAGTTTTGGGTTTTATAAAAGTAAAGTTTTGTGTTCTTTTAACTGAATGGCGCATCTTTGGCAGACCATTATTGAGTATTTCTCTTAATTTCTGTTATGCGCTCCCATTTTCTCTCCGACGAATAGAATGCAGACTTTCTTGTTTTGTAAACAAATGAAAAGACTATTGAAGAAACCCTTATCGTCTATATTTTAACACCTTCTGGTGCATTTGTTCGCGGGCAGAAAGAAAATAAATAATGATTATAAACACTCAAATTTATGGGAGGTCTCTTCTTTTTAAC
>DPRC01000125.1:3196-6907 GCA_003537695.1 Polaribacter sp. | reverse complement strand
TTTTATAAAAGTAAAGTTTTGTATTCTTTTAACTGAATAGCGCATCTTTGGCAGACCATTATTGAGTATTTCTCTTAATTTCTGTTATGCGCTCCCATTTTCTCTCCGACGAATAGAATGCAGACTTTCTTGTTTTGTAAACAAATGAAAAGACTATTGAAAAAACCCTTATCGTCTATATTTTAACACCTTCTGGTGCATTTGTTCGCAGGCAGAAAGAAAATAAATAATTATTATAAACACTCAAATCTATGGGAGGTCTCTTCTTTTTAACCGCTATCCCTCAAAAAAATACAGCTAATAAAAAAAGAGAATACCTAAAGGTATTCTCTTTTTTTATACTCCTTATTAAAGGCTATACGGCTATTTCATTACAAAATCTTCCATAAATTTTGTTGTATAATTTCCTGAAATATAATCTGGGTGATCCATGAGTTGCCTGTGGAAAGGAATCGTTGTTTTTACGCCCTCTATTACAAATTCATCCAAAGCGCGCTTCATTTTGTTGATCGCTTCTTCTCTAGTTTGCGCAGTGGTAATTAACTTCGCAATCATAGAATCGTAATTTGGAGGAATCATGTATCCTGCATAGACATGCGTATCAATTCTAATTCCGTGACCTCCTGGTGCATGAAAAGTAGTAATTTTTCCTGGAGCCGGTCTAAAATTAGCATGCGGATCTTCTGCATTTATTCTACACTCGATGGCATGCATTTTCGGGTAGTAATTCTTTCCAGAAATTGGAACCCCTGCAGCCACTAAAATTTGTTCTCTAATTAAATCATAATTTACAACTTCCTCTGTAATTGGATGTTCTACTTGAATACGTGTATTCATCTCCATAAAGAAGAAATTTCGATGCTTGTCCACCAAGAACTCAACCGTTCCTGCTCCTTCATACTTAATGTATTCCGCAGCTAAAACAGCGGCAGCTCCCATTTTTTCTCTCAACTCATCTGTCATGAACGGAGAAGGGGTTTCTTCTGTTAACTTTTGGTGCCGTCTTTGCACAGAACAATCTCTTTCTGATAAATGACATGCTTTCCCAAAAGAATCTCCAATAATCTGAATTTCGATATGTCTTGGCTCTTCGATGAGCTTCTCCATATACATATCATCATTACCAAAAGCTGCTTTTGATTCTTGCCTTGCAGAATCCCAAGCATCTTTTAAGTCCTCTGCTTTCCAAACAGCACGCATTCCTTTACCTCCACCACCAGCAGAAGCTTTTAACATGACAGGATATCCGGTTTCTAAAGCAACTTTTTCACAATCCTTGAAGTCTATGATCACACCTTCACTCCCAGGAACACAAGGCACACCGGCAGCTTTCATGGTTGATTTTGCATTTGCTTTATCTCCCATTTGATCAATCATCTCACCTGTAGCTCCAATAAACTTGATGTGATGCTCATCACATAGTTTAGAGAATTTTGCATTTTCTGACAAAAAACCATATCCAGGATGAATGGCGTCTGCATTTGTAATTTCTGCCGCAGAAATAATATTAGACATCTTTAAGTAAGACTCTGAACTTTGCGGAGGGCCAATGCAAACTGCTTCATCTGCAAACCGAACATGCAAACTTTCTGCATCTGCTGTAGAATACACAGCCACCGTTTTAATACCCATTTCTCTACAGGTTCTTATAACGCGCAGCGCTATTTCACCTCTATTGGCAATTAATATTTTTTTAAACATACCTATAAAAGATTATGAATTGTGAACTACGCATTTTTAATTTCGTACTTCATAATTATTAAGATGGATCTACCAAAAATAAGGGTTGGTCAAATTCTACTGGAGAAGAATCATCAACTAAAACTTTAACAATTTTACCTGAAATTTCAGATTCTATCTCGTTAAATAATTTCATCGCTTCAATAACACATACCGTATCTCCAATTTTTACTTCTGTACCTACCTCTGCAAAATTAGGTTTGTCTGGAGATGGTTTTCTATAAAAAGTACCAATGATTGGCGATTTGATTGTAATAAACTTTGAATCTTCAGCCTCAGAAGATACTGCTGCAACAGCACCAGGAACCGCTGCAATGGGTGCAGCTGTTTGTGGAACTCCTTGCATAGGTGCAGCTTGAACAATTGTTGTTTCTGTTGCTCCTGAACCTGTTTTAATTGTAATCTTCACATCTTTTATTTCTAACTTTACCTCGCTAGCGCCAGATTTAGCTACAAATTTTATAAGATTTTGAATTTCTTTAATATCCATTTTTCTTATTGTTTAATTGTTATATTTATGAATTATATCCCCATTTTACGTAAGCAGCTCCCCATGTGAAACCACCACCAAATGCAGCAAAAATTAAATTATCTCCTTTTTTTAATTGTGTTTCATAATCTGCGAGTAACAACGGCAGCGTAGCAGACGTAGTATTCCCGTATCTATGAATGTTCATCATTACCTTTTCAGGTGAAACTCCTACTCTTTTTGCAGTTGCCTCTATGATTCTTTTGTTTGCTTGGTGTGCAACCAACCATTGTATGTCTGGTTCTGTTAAATTGTTTCGAGACAACATTTTCTCAGCAACATCTGCCATGTTAGAAACTGCATACTTAAAAACAGTCTTTCCTTCTTGGTATACAAAATGTTTTTTATCCGCTACTGTTTCCTTCGTCGTAGGCATGATAGAACCTCCCGCTTCAATTCTTAGAAAATCTCTTCCAACACCGTCACTTCTTAGATATTCGTCCTGCAATCCCAAACCTTCATAATTTGGCTCAAACAAAGCGGCTCCTGCACCGTCTCCAAAAATAATACATGTTGCTCTGTCTGAATAGTCTATAATGGAAGACATTTTATCTGCCCCTATCAATAGTACTTTTTTATATCTCCCAGAACCAATATAGGCAGCCGCTGTAGACATGCCATATAAAAAACTAGAACATGCTGCTTGCAAATCGTACCCAAAAGCATTTACGGCACCAATCTCTGTTGCTACATAAGCAGCAGTGGAGGCTATTGGTAAATCTGGTGTTGCGGTAGCGACAATTACAAGGTCTATTTCTTTAGGATCTATATTTCCTTTTCTAAGTAAATCTTCAGACGCTTTGATGGCCATATAAGAGGTGCCTAAGCCTTCTCCTTTTAAGATCCTTCTTTCCTTAATTCCGGTTCTAGAAGTAATCCATTCATCGTTTGTCTCTACATAAGATTCTAACTCCTTATTTGTTAAAACATATTCAGGAACATATTTCCCAACTGCGGATATTGCTGCAGTGATTTTTGTCATAATAGTAGTTTATTATCCCAAGCTTAAGGGCTACCAAAGAAATGAAATTTATTTCAATTTTTGGCCTAAAAGTTATCAAAAACGAAGAAATTTCGCGTAAAAACACAAAAAAACCCTCGAAATCGAGGGTTTTTTCTACGAAATAAAAATTGTTTATACCTCTGCAGTTGCAGATTCTAGTACTATTTGACCTCTGTAATAAAGTTTACCTTCATGCCAGTGTGCTCTGTGATATAAGTGTGCTTCACCCGTTGTAGGATCCGTAGCAATCTGTTGATCAGATGCTTTGTAATGTGTTCTCCTTTTATCTCTTCTTGTTTTGGATATTTTTCTCTTAGGATGTGCCATTTTATGTCTTTTTTTCTGTTATTAAATTCTTTAATTTATCCCACCTTGGGTCTGTTATTTCAACAGTTTTCTCTTCTTCTGTTTCTAATTCTTCTGCTACATTTAGCGCTTC
>DPRC01000125.1:0-2779 GCA_003537695.1 Polaribacter sp. | reverse complement strand
GCAACACTAAATTGATATACTTCGTGTGGTAAAACTAAAATCTCTTCATTTTCATCATTATATTCTGGACCAAACTTTACAACTAACGGTAAAGTTGTTGTAATTTCTAGGTCAAAATATTCATTTGTAAGGTCACAAGGAACATGTACTGTTCCTTTTGCCGTGAAATTAAGCTCAAACAATGTGCTTTTTTTCACAAATTCTAACGTGACTTTTACAGAAGATTTTTCAAACTCACTGTAGTTGTATATCTCAAAGAACGTGTTATCAATACTATACTCAAATAAATGCTTTCCTTCCTTTAATCCTACAAACGGTATGTCGAATTGTTTCAAGTCTTTCATTATCAAACATCAATTAAGCGTGCAAAGATATAAAAAATTGTTTTTATACACTCTTTTCTTTTAAAAAAAGAATATTATTTTTAACGCTTCACTAAAAGCGGGTTTTTAGTCAGTTCTTTGTATTCTTTTCTCGTTTTATAAATTTGAATCCCCGCGAACAATGCTTCTTTAAAAGAAGACGCATTGGCCGTGTTTTTCCCTGCAATATCAAATCCTGTTCCATGGTCTGGAGAAGTTCTAATTTCACTGAGCCCCGCGGTAAAGTTCACACCGTTTCCAAAAGACAAGGCTTTAAAAGGCGCCAATCCTTGGTCATGGTAGGTTGCTAAAACGCCATCGAACTGCTTGTAGGTTTCAGAACCAAAAAAACCATCTGCTGCATAAGGACCAAAAACCAATGTACCAGTTTCAGCAATGGCAGCAATAGTTGGTTTTATAATTTCATCATCCTCTTTGCCAATAACCCCTTTGTCTCCGCAATGTGGATTCAAGGCCAAAACAGCAATCTTCGGTTTCGAAATACCAAAATCAGTTTTCAAAGCGGCATGCATGGTACTTACTTTTTCTTTGATAAGTGCTGGCGTAATAGCCTCTGAAACTTTAGAAATTGGAATGTGTCCTGTTATCAAACCAATTCTTAATTGATCCGTCATTAGAATCATTAAGCCATTGCCTTCTAAATTTGCTTCTAAATATTCTGTATGGCCAGGAAAATTAAAATTTTCTGACTGAATGGTCTCCTTATTAATAGGTGCTGTTAGCAAAACATCTATGGTGTTTTCCTTCAAGTGCTTTACTGCTTCCTCTAAAGATTTCGCAGCATACTGACCAGAAATTTTTGTTGCTTTACCGAGCGCAACAGCCACCTCTTCATTCCAAATATTTAATACATTTATTTTCGAGTGCTGTACCTGACCAATTTCTGCAATTCCGTGCAAGGGAATTTCTATATCAAGTGCATTTTTGTGGTATGAAATTACTTTTGTCGCACCAAACAGCACAGGAGTGCAAAAATCTAACATCCTCTTATCTTCAAATGTTTTCAAAATAACCTCTATTCCTATCCCATTTAAATCTCCAATCGAGATTCCAACAATAATTTTATCAGTTTTATCGGCCATAATTCCTGTAAAGTTCTTAATTTTGTTATGCTACAAAAGTAACTAAAATTTAAAGAAATGTTTACGGGAATTATTGAAACACTTGGGGAGATTACAAATCTAGTTAAAGAGCAAGAAAATCTACATATTACAGTGAAAAGCACCATTGCAAATGAGCTCAAAGTTGACCAGAGCGTTGCACACAATGGCGTTTGTTTAACGGTTGTTAAAATTCAAGAAGATACGTATACTGTAACGGCAATAAAAGAAACTTTAAGCAAAACAAATATTGGTGATTTGGTGCTTTCACAACAAGTAAATTTAGAACGTGGAATGAAACTTGGAGATCGCTTGGACGGCCATATTGTGCAAGGTCATGTGGATGAAACAGGTATTTGTACACAGATTGAAAACCAAAGTGGAAGTACTGTTTTTAGCTTTACCTATCATTCAGAACAAAATAACATTACCATAGAAAAAGGTTCTATTACTGTAAATGGTGTGAGCTTAACCGTAATCAACTCTACAGACCGCTCTTTTAGCGTCGCCATTATTCCCTATACAAAAGCGAATACTTCTTTTAACAGTTTGGCCGTGAACGATAAAGTTAATTTAGAATTTGATGTAATCGGGAAATATGTGAGCAGATTGACACAGAACAAATAGTTTTATTTGAAGCAGTGCTTTTATCCGTATTCACTTTTTGTGGCATTACTCCACCACTACTAACTTTCCTTTCATCAGTGCATAATGTGCTGGAAAACTACAAATATAGTCGTAAACCCCCACCTCAGGTGCAGTAAATTCTATGGTTGTGGTTTCTCCACCACCAATCATCTTGGTGTGTGCAATGACCGAAGTTGCCCCTACTGGAATGAAATCATTTCCCTTTGATCCAGCAGCCTTTGAAGCGAAACGACGCACATTTGTCCCTTTTTTCAAAAAAACTACGTTGTGCCCCATAATTCTTTTACCCAACCTTCCGGCATGCGTTAACGTTAGTTTTACTTTCTGACCTGCTTTTACGACAATTTTATTCAGATCAAATTTCATTCGATCATCGGTGCGTATTGCCACATTTACAACAGCACCCGAAGCAACATTGGTGTAAGACCCCTCTTTGCTAGCTGCTGCCTGCTGAACAACTTTTGTTTCTTTTTTCTGATCCGATTTCTTCTTTTTATCTTCTCCACAACTACTGATCATAAAGAGTGTTATAATTGCTATTAAAATAGTTTTCATTTTTTATGTTGTTTTTTGGAAGCTCTAAAATACTTCTTTCTTTTTTGGTAACCAAACAAGACCCCTATTAGTGCTTCAAAAGGAAGGGTTGCA
>DPRC01000155.1:7850-9425 GCA_003537695.1 Polaribacter sp. | reverse complement strand
TAATCCTGCTCCAATTAAATTGTACATAATAACTGTATTTATATTAAATTAAACAAACTTGTATTAATGAGCCTCAGCATGATCGTCTACTGCCATACCAATAAACAGTGCGGAAAGCATTGTAAAGATATACGCTTGTAAAAAAGCTACTAAAACCTCAATTAATGTTATAAAAAATGATAACAATAAAGACAATCCTGTTGCACCAACAACCCCTAAAGATTCTTTTAGTGTAAACATAATTGCAATCAAACTCATTACCACAATATGACCTGCTGAAATGTTTGCGAACAAACGTACTAGTAAAGAAAATGGCTTAATAACCAATGCACCTGCCAATTCTATAATTGCCAATACGGGTCGTATTAAAACAGGAACTCCTGGCATCCACAACATGTGCATCCAATATCCTTTTGTACCACTTACCGTATAAATTACCAAAGTAAAGATTGCCAAACAAGCGGTTACCGCCAACTGGCCTGTAACGTTAAAACCTAAAGGGGTTAATCCCGCTAAATTTAATAACCAAATAAAGAAGAACACCGTTAATAAGTACCCTGTAAATCTTCTATAGTGCTTCTCGCCAATGTTTGGTTTTGCGATTTCATCACGAACATATAAAACCAATGGTTCTAAAGCCCTCCCAAAACCGGTAGGTATTTTTTTTGTTTTGTATTGTCTCGCAAGTTTAGAAAACCAGAAAAGCATTAGCAACCCGATTACAATAAGACCGAATGCACTTTTTGTAATTGAAAAATCTATTGCTTTGTGCGCATTTGTTGCGTGGTGTGCTGCGTCAAAAGAAATTGTTGCCGCACCCGAATCGAGTTCATAAATTTTTGAATGGATTTTCGCAAATTTTACCCCATTTCTTTCTACGATTACGTGCCCATCATCGTTGTGATGAAAAGCAGAGGACATAAAAGTTACCAAGCCTTCACTTGACCACAAAATTACAGGCAGTGGAAACCCAAAGTGTTTTCTCTCTCCCGCATCGCTCGTATACGAAAATAAAGAAAAATCATGGGAGTCTTTAATATGATGCAGAATGTATTCTTCTACTTCATTTTTTGTATTTACACGACCGCCATCGTTTTGGCCATCCTGTTTTTTATCAGATTCTGATGCAAAGCTAACCGCTGTAAAAAGGGTTATTGCTGCTATTAAAAGAAATTTGATTGTTTTTTGTGCAATCCTCATTGTAAAAATACGCTTTCTAAATTCCGCGCAAAGATAGGGAATAATTCAAAAGCACAAACTTTTTTTTATTCTTTTTGATTCAGAATTTTTAATACAAAAACAGCTTCTATCAGTAAGAAAACGAAAAGCGGTATAAATAGCGCTACTTTTTCTGCAATACTAAACGAATCAACTACAAACAAAGGGTCATAGAAAAAGACTACAAACAGCACAAGCTTGAGAACAAGTGTGCTTAAATAGATAAATCCTAATTGTGGAAAAAGTCTTTCAAAATTAGAAACCACTCTTAAATTAACACATATTAATGCTGAAAAAAAAGCGTGAAAAAAATATACTTTATCGATAGAAAAAGAAAATTTCAAGTCCAGAAATTGA
>DPRC01000155.1:6228-7514 GCA_003537695.1 Polaribacter sp. | reverse complement strand
AGAAATTGATGTGCAGAAGACCCAATTAAAAATAAAAGTGCAAAGAATAAAACGTATCTAAAAATATCTTTATTCATTAATCCTATTGGCTTGTTTTATTAATGAATACATCGCTAAGAAAATAGCGCATAAAGTAATTGTTTCTGTTAAAAAAGTAAACTCCAATTTCCGATCCAACCATCCACCTAGAAGAAACCCTAAATATATAGTTGCCCCCATTTGCAATCCTGCTCCAGAAAGTTGAAGTGCCTTATTAAGCGGTTTTTTCGGAACGTTTTTCTCCTTCATTGGCTTTATTTAATTCTTTTAAAGCACCTTTCATTGTACAGGTTGCATTAAATGTTGCTCCGGGCTCTACTGAAAGTTTTCCGACAGTTACATCTCCAGAAATATTTGAAGTAGCTTTTATCGTCAAAGTAGCTGAAGCCGAAAGTTGACCAGAAAACCTACCCTCTATGTCCGCATTTGCAGACTCTACGGTTCCTTTTACAAATCCCTCCGCACCAACAATAACCCTTCCACTTGTCTTTAAGGTTCCCTCCAACACACCGTCTATTCTAAAGTCTCCGTCTGATGTGATTTCACCTACAAACGTGGTGTTCTTTGCAATTATATTTCTTTCCATAGTTCTAGGTTTTTGCATTTCTTGTTGCTTGGATTTATTGTTAAACATACCTATTTAGCTAACTGTTTTAAAATTTCCTTTGCCTTTTTCCCTTCGTCCATATTTCCATAATTAACCGCAACAAATTCCAATGCTTTTTTATAGGCCTCTTTATCTAAATATTTACCAATTGCAAATGTTTTTAACAATTCAAATTTAGGCATTAATTTAGAATCACCAACTTCCGGCAAAACCTCATTTATACGATCTACCGTCTCTATATACTCCTCGTTTTTATAAAGGTAATAAAATTCTTTATAAAGATTTGCTAGCTCATTTACTTTTACTGCTGTCGTTGCTTTTTCTTCAGGGTTTTTTATAATCTGCGCAAAAACGGTTTTTGGATACTCTGTAAGAATTATATTTTCGTAAAAACTTGCTTTTGCCACATCTCCTAAATCCTTGTGGGCTTGATATAGGTGCCAATTAATTGGGAGTACCAATTCTTTTTTTGGTTGCAAAGTTGCTACCCTTTCTAACCTTTGAATCGCTAATTTTGGATTCTTAAATTGTTCTTTATAAATGAGACCCAACTCGTATAAAGCCTGATTTCTATGTGTCTTTAAACTATCTATTTCTTCTTTTAATATTGGAATTGTTGCTAAATAGCTATCCAAGTCAT
>DPRC01000155.1:5946-6202 GCA_003537695.1 Polaribacter sp. | reverse complement strand
GTTTTTTATAATCTGCGCAAAAACAGTCTTTGGATACTCTGTGAGAATTATATTTTCGTAAAAACTTGCTTTTACCGCATCTCCTAAGCCCTTGTAGGCTCGATATAGGTGCCAATTAATTGGCAATACCAATTCTATGTCTGGTTGCAACGTTGCTACCCTTTCTAGTCTTTGAGTCGCTAATTTTAAATTCTTAAACTGTTCTTTATAAATGAGCCCCAACTCGTATAACGCCTGATTTCTATGTGTCTTTAAG
>DPRC01000155.1:0-5827 GCA_003537695.1 Polaribacter sp. | reverse complement strand
CCAACGCCAATTATCTTCTAGCTTCCTGTTTCCCCAAACTTTTTGAAAGTCTGTTTTGCCAAATCCTAAAGATTGTGAATTGTAAAAATACCACTTTCCTTTATTTGAAGAAGTTAGCGTACTTGCTGTTCCTCCAAAGGCAATTTGATTTAACTTCAACTGGGCAGCTTCTTCGTCTGCATTTTTTAATTTATTAATATACTTCTGAAAAAAAGCTGTCTGCTCCGCTTTAGACAAAGAGGCGATTCTTAAAATGCTATCGTTTACTGCAACAACCTCCTCAAACTTAATTAGAGATGCTAAGTTTTTAGATTTTCTTTTTACCCTGCGAACCCGCAAATCTATCGTGTCCAAAGCAACTTTTAGAACACTGTCATAATAACTATTTGCTAATTGATACTCTGAATCTCTAAAATATAGATTTCCTAAGCCTTCGTAGGTAAAACTTTTTTGCTGTGCTTCCTGAGTTTTTGCTCGTAAAGATTTGTTGTAATACGAAACAGCAAGACCAACACTGTCCTTTTCTTCATGCAGCACAGCAACTTGATAATACAACTGATCCAAATAAGGTCGGTTGTCTCTATTGTCTATTAATTTCTCTAACCTATTTAAAATATCACTTGAAATAGAATCGTTAAAAGTGTTTTTTGCCAACGCTATGTTTGCATGAATTTTATATTTTTTAGGTGCATCTTTAAATGCCGTTAGTTGGTTAAAGACGACTGCTGCAGAATCTTTTTTATTCTCTTTTGCATACATCTGACCTAATACAAACATGTTTCTAGCTGCCTGTTCTATATTTCTTCGCGTTCTTGTTGCTAATATTAAATGCTTTTTTGCGTTTTGCAAACTATCAGACTTGATATATGCCATTGCTAAGGCGGTATTCGCTTGCTCTATAATTTCGGGATCAAAATCAAGCTCTAAAGTATCTTTTACAACCAACAACAGCTTCATGGTTTCAATGGCGAGTTCTTCATTATCCATTCTAATGCTGGCTTTTGCCCGCCAAATTTTAGTTTCTGCAATTAAACTAGCATTCGGATAATTCGCAATCACATAATTAAAAGCCTCTACAGCAGGAACAAAACGTTGGGAATAATAGCGTGCTTTCCCCAATAGTAAATAAGCATCATCTATTTGACCGTTTCTTTCTAAACCGTCAATATTCATCCCGTGCATCTGAATTGCCTTTACCGCTTTTTCTTCTGCTCTACTAAAAGGGCTTTCGTTTTTTGTCTCTTTATTTATTTCTGTTTTTTTATTTATACTAAAACGCGCTCCAGGAAGTGCCTTCTTAAGAATTGGTATTGCTGTTTTTCGATCATCAAAAACAATAGGCTCTATGGGTAATTGCTTAAACCAATCATCTTTATACCCTTCATTAATCGCTTGTATTCCTTTTTCAAAAGCCTCTTCACCATTAAATAAAATATTAAAGTATGAGGTAAATGCATGATAATTTCTGCTCGAAATAGTATCTTTTTTCGCACTGCAAGCAGCTAGCAAAAATAAAAGAATAAGGTATAGAAATGTTTTTTTAATGTATTCCATAAATTAAGAAACTCTTATCTAAAACTAATTTCATTTGAAAATAGTATAAATTAGTGTGTAAAAATAACAATAAAATAAGGATGTCCTAAAATGAACCCGTAAAATCTCTTTTTCTTTTCACTTCAATAGAAAAAATTAGAGATTTTACGAGCGCAATTCATGGCTAAAGTTCTTATTCAATAGCAGTTTTATACCAACTACACTGAAAAGTAAAGCTCCAGTTCTTTTAAAGTTGCTGCAGATGTTACAAGGTCCTTAACTACAATGCCCTTGTCTAAAACAACAATGCGCTCGCAAACTTCAGTTACATGTGTTAGGTCGTGGCTAGAAATTAAGACCGTAATATTGCTAGTGTCTGTTAATTTTTTGATGACTTGCTTTAGTCGAATCTGAGTAGTTGGATCTAAGTTCGCAAAAGGTTCATCTAAAATCACCACTTCTGGATTTCCCATTAGTGCCGCAACAATTCCAGCTTTTTTCTGATTTCCCTTGCTTAAATCTCTTAAATATTTTTTCTTCCCAATAATTTCGTCGTTAAAAAAATCTTCAAACTCACCGATAAATGTAGTTACTTCTAAGGCATTCATTCCTCTTAGATCTCCAACAAATTGAAAATACTCTTCTGCAGTTAAATACCCTATTAAAAAAGATTCATCAATAAAAGACCCTGTGAAATTTTTCCAAGCCTCACTTTCGCTTACCACAATATTATTGCTAATAACACTTCCTGTTGTTGGCCTTATTAAATCTAAAATAACATTGAATAACGTTGTTTTACCTGCGCCATTATTTCCAACCAAACCAAAGCTTTGACCGGTGGGGATTTCTATGGATGCCACATTTAAAACTTCTGTTTTTCCGTATTTTTTTGAAATTGTATCGATTGTAATCATGCTGTATTTTTTATTTTAATTATGCTTCTTTTCCAAAAGCGTTAATCATCACGTATTTGTCTTTGATGTATTTTTTTTCGATAAAATTCATCGCCTGTTTTTTTAAAAGCAAACTGATGATTCCTACAGAAGCCACCACAATAAAACCGGAATTATAACCTACAAACTTATTGAAAACCCAAAACAATAACATGGGCAATAACATAAGTGGTACGATGATAAGAAACTGTGTGGCACTAGTACCCTGTGTATTTCCAAAACCACTTTTATTTAAATCGATTTTTTTTCTATTAAAAGAGCCCGCGTACAATAAGAAGAGTGAGTTAAAGCCAATATTAAAAATAGCGCCGGCTGTAATCATTAAAAAAATTCTAGATCCAAAATATAGATATGGAAAACTCAATACGTATAAAATTGAAGTCATCACCACCATCAAAATCCATTTAGACTCTAAAAATTTCCGATATTTAAAACTCTGACTCATCAGCATCTTATAATGAGCGCTATCCCATGCCGGAATAAACTGACCGTAATTTAAAGTAAAGCCTCCGGTAATAAATAAAGAGGCAAACATTAGCATTGCAGGCATATCCCTATAGGCTTCTTGTGTAAAAAAAATAAGACCATAGAACAAAAATAAAAACGACATTAAGAAGACTGTTTTTGTTCTCTTATTTCTCCAAATTAACCGGATGTCATTTTTTATAAAAGGCGCAACATCCCCAAGTCTGTTCGCAAAAGATAAATCTATAGAAGTTGCTTCCTCTACTTTTTGAGAAACCGCTTCATCCAAATACACCAAGCTTTTTAACTGTTTATAATTCAAATTATACAAGACACCTAAAATTACAAAACCAATTAAAGAGTATACAGGACTTGCATACACCGCGTCAAAAACTTGCCCCCCAAAAACGGTAATATCAAAAACACCAAATTTTTGCAACCCTATGGTTGCTAAAAGCAAAAAGACAATACTGCCCAAAGCAATGGTACTTTTATTAATTAGAAAATTTAAAAAATTTACTGACTGTGTCATTAAAACAACTGCTAACAACCAACCTAAAGCGCCACCCGTGTCATAGCCCTCAATGATCAAAACAACAGCAAAAGGAATATAAAAAAATAAGCTAATGATATTAAAAAGAGAAATTGCTGACTTCCCTAAGACATAATGTACCAACATACTTCGTTTTATCGGAAGTATCAATAAAGGCTTAATGTTCATTACTGGCAGGGTCTGCATCAGGTATCTTAAGACCAACTCTCCTAAAACCACATACAACAAATAGGAGTTCACCAATTGCAGTGGATCTAATGCTGGCAATGTTTTTTTTAATATATAATACCCTCCAACACCAATTGCTAAAAAGGCCACCATAAAATAGAGTACAAAAAATCCCATTATTATTTTTAATGCAATTCCTTTTTGCCAATGTGAAGAGCGGAAAAATTGTTTCCATTCTAATTTTAAAAAGTGTGAAATCATATAATAATATGTTGGTTTAGTACTTGATTAGTAGTTTTAAAATAGGGTTTGTTACAAACGTTGTACCAATTTATACTCTGGATAGGTTTCTATGAGCAATTCCTCTGCTTTTTGTGGAATTAAATATGCCGTCACATAAAACAATAAGACCACGAGAGTTACAGAAAAAGAAAGCAACAACAACCAGTGATTTTCCAGCGAACTAAAAGGAACTCTCGACAAATTTATAAAGTTAAAGCTATTTATCAATGCGACTCCCGTAAAACCTTTTCGTGTTTCTCCAATCATCGATTCCAATAAGAATATTTTCTCTTTTTTCTGTGTTGTTTTTTGTTGCTTTTTTCGAGACCTATACTGCTTTATCAAATCAAAAATAGCAAGGCAAAGCAATGCTCCCAATAATATATATTTTGAATGTGAAAGTTTTAAAAAGAAAAATATAATTAAAAAAACACTTGCTGTAACCGCCAATTTAGGCATGGTAAACCACTCTTTAAAAAAACGCCACAAAATTTTACGGTAGCGCCTATTCATTTGTTTTTGTTTGGCTTCGATAACGTCCATAAAACCAAAAATCCCGAAATTTTTAAAAGATTTGTCCCGAGCTTCTTCAAAGGACAATTTTGGAGATACTTCCCAAATAGCTTCGATATCGTTTGCTAAATGATCTACCAATTCTGACTGCACATCATAAAAATACACGAAGTGCTTTCTGGTGAATTTATAAAGTTCCTGTATGTGGATTTCTGTTAATTCCATAGTTAAAGCACACAATTTGGATATTGTTTTTGAATCTCTTTTTTGTTTTGACGGTATACATACTCTCCAGACCAGTAAAAAAGCAGTAAGAATACAAAAACCACTAATTTAATAAAGCTGGTGCTAAAAATTAAAAAATATATCTCATTTTTCACTCCTGAAGCAAAATTAAAAATCATAACACAGACATAAAAAATATTAAAAAAATAGAGGGTCATGTTTAAGACCAAAAAAGTGTCTTTTTTTGAATTTCTCATATTCACATTAAACAATAATCGAAACCCTAGAAAAATTAAAACGCCACTTAAAACCGAGAAAAAAGAGGCGGTCTCTTCCATAAAACTCATGGACCAATACAAGGCACAAAAGAGCGCCACCATTATCAGTATTTTAGGAAGTTTAAAAAAAGTAATAAGCTGCGCTACCGATTGTTTATAAAATCTTTTTTGAACTGATTTAGTTTTCTCTTTAAGTAAGTTTTTAAAACCATTGTCTTTAAAATCGCTATGTATATTTTGTATTTCTTTATTAAAATCTAATCCAGGATTGTTATTTAATTTTTTCTCTAAAATACTGGCAAAATGATCCACAATCTCCGATCTAACATCAAGAAATTTAACCCCACATTTTAATAGGTATTGATCTATTTGTAAAAGCTGTTCTTTTGAGATTTCCATATTATTCCAAGCTAAATTTAGGATTTACCAACTGTTGCATGGTCCTTAAAAACTCGTGCATCTCTGCAAGCTTACTTGCTGTTTCTTTCGCACCACTCTCCGTTAGTTTATAATACTTCCGCAATCTATTCCCCACTTTGGCGACCTCTACTTCCAACAAACCATCGGCTTCTAATTTGTGCAAGGCCGGATACAAAGCACCTTCTGTAATTTGCAATTCCCCTTTGGTTAATTCCTTTACCTTTTGTGTAATTTCATAGCCATACATTTTATCATTACTGACAAGTAACTTTAAAATAATCGTCTGTAAAGACCCTTTGTATAATTTCTGATTTCCCATTTTTAATGTGTACTCGTGAATGTATGCAACTGCCGTCCTTTGCCGCAAAGACAAAATCAATCGTTCCAAATATACATAATTTTATGATGCATATGAATCTTATGTATAGTTTTTGAAC
>DPRC01000069.1 GCA_003537695.1 Polaribacter sp. | reverse complement strand
ACCTACTGCTCTATCCCGCGTTATAATTTCAAAAATAAAGACTTAGCTTTGAACTTTCGACTCATAAAATCGACCTTTGATTTCCGACTGCAAATATACAACTTAACTAAACAATAGACCAAACTTTTATCTGATATTTTTTTGATATTTTTTAATGCCCTAAATTCTAATCAACTACAAAAAGGAATTACCTTTGCCGCATGACACATAAAGCTGGTTTTGTAAATATCATAGGAAATCCTAACGTAGGTAAGTCAACATTAATGAATGCTTTGGTGGGTGAAAAACTATCTATCATTACTGCGAAGGCACAAACAACGCGGCACCGCATCCTAGGAATTGTCAATGAAGAGGACTATCAGGTTGTGTTCTCAGATACTCCGGGAATTATAAAACCTGCTTATGAGCTGCAATCTTCAATGATGGATTTTGTGAAATCTGCGTTTGAAGATGCCGATATCCTTATTTACATGGTAGAAGTTGGAGAAAAAGAACTGAAAAATGAAGCTTTTTTTCACCGCATATTGCACAGTGAAATTCCTGTAATTTTACTTTTAAATAAAATTGACAAGTCTTCCCAAGATGAAGTAGAGGAGAAAATTGAATACTGGAAACAAAAAGTTCCCAATGCAGATGTTTTTGTAATTTCTGCCTTAGAAAAATTTAATGTGCCTGCTGTATTCGATAAGATAAAAGAGTTGCTGCCAGAAGGACCTGCTTTTTATCCAAAAGATCAATTAACAGACAAATCCGAACGCTTTTTCGTCAATGAAAAAATCAGAGAGAAAATTCTAATTCATTACAAAAAAGAAATTCCATATTCTGTAGAAGTAGAAACAGAAGAATTTACCGAAGAAGAAACAATTGTTAGAATTCGTTCTATAATTATGGTAGAAAGAGAAACACAGAAAGGAATTATTATTGGACATAAAGGGGCTGCCCTTAAAAGAGTGGGTGCAGAAGCAAGGAAAGATTTAGAAAAATTCTTTGAGAAAAAAGTATTTATTGAACTCTATGTAAAGGTCAATAAAAACTGGCGTAGTGACAAAATACAGCTGAAACGTTTTGGATACAATCAAAAATAAGTTCCATTACTTTTTATAAAATTACACCGTATTTTTAGCAGCATTAAATAGCTAAAGTGCTGTACAATTTCCTGTTTTTTAAAGACTTCATTTTTAGACTCTTTCTTACAGGCTTAAAGTGTACCTTTGCAAAAAATTTCAATTCAAATGAATAGTATTGTTGCCATTGTAGGAAGACCAAATGTAGGGAAGTCGACGCTTTTTAATAGATTGGTGCAGAGAAGAGATGCGATTGTAGATTCTGTTAGTGGGGTTACTAGAGACCGTCATTATGGGAAATCTGACTGGAATGGAAAAGAATTCTCTGTGATAGATACAGGTGGTTACAGCATTGGTTCAGATGATATTTTTGAAGAAGAAATAAGAAAGCAAGTTACTTTAGCGATTGAAGAGGCAGATATTATTGTGTTTGTTGTAGATGTTGAAGAGGGGATTACTCCCATGGATGCTGAAGTTGCAA
The DNA here is from genome assembly GCA_003537695.1 of Polaribacter sp. GTDB lineage: Bacteria > Bacteroidota > Bacteroidia > Flavobacteriales > Flavobacteriaceae > Polaribacter. Next base: position 3,712 of record DPRC01000069.1, on the reverse strand, counting down.
AAATTCTACGAAAAGTAAAAAAACCAATTTTTGTTACGGTAAACAAAGTAGACAACGCAATGCGGGATGCAGATGCTGTTGAATTTTATAATTTAGGACTGGGCGGTTACCATACCATTTCTTCTATTAACGGAAGTGGTACTGGAGATTTACTAGATGTCATTGCAGAAAAAATGCCAGCTCCAGAAGCAGTAGATTTAGAAAAAGAAGAGTTACCAAGGTTTGCTGTAGTTGGAAGACCAAATGCAGGGAAATCTTCTTTTATCAATGCATTAATTGGTAAAGAAAGAAATATTGTAACCAATATTGCAGGAACAACAAGAGATTCCATTGACACAAAATACAATCGTTTTGGCTTTGATTTTAATTTAGTAGATACTGCTGGGATTAGAAAAAAATCAAAAGTAAAAGAAGATTTAGAGTTCTACTCTGTAATGCGTGCGGTGCGTTCTATAGAATATGCCGATGTTATTATCTTAGTAGTAGATGCTACTCGTGGTTTTGAAGGGCAAGATCAAAGTATTTTTTGGTTGGCTGAAAAAAACAGAAAAGGAGTTATCATCTTAATAAATAAATGGGATTTGGTAGAAAAAGAAACCAATACCATGCGTGATTTTGAGGCAATGGTTAGAAAGCAAGTGGAACCTTTTACAGATGTACCTATTATCTTTACTTCTGTATTAACCAAGCAGCGTATCTACAAAGCTATTGAAAGTGCTGTAGAAGTTTTCGAAAGAAGAAAATTCAAAATAGCAACGAGTAAATTAAATGACGTGATGTTAGACGTTATAAAAAGTTACCCACCACCCGCAATAAAAGGAAAATTTGTAAAAATAAAATACTGTATGCAATTGCCTACACTAACACCACAGTTTGCATTTTTCTGTAATTTACCGCAGTATGTAAGAGAGCCTTACAAACGTTTTTTAGAAAATAAGTTAAGAGATCTCTACGATTTTTCTGGAGTACCCATTACGATCTATTTTAGACAGAAATAAGCTTCAGTAAGCTTCCTTCATAGTGCTGTTTTTAAAACTATTTAAAGATGTATAGAAATATAATAGCGGCTTTTGTTATTGGGAAGCGCTGTTAAAAGCGACTCCAACGAAGCTGCGAAAGACCTATTACACAGGTACTCTAGGCGCTTTAAAAGAACAGGAAGAAAAACAAGGGCTACTCATGTGCATAGACCCCACTCCTTTTCTGTTTTTTTTTAATTTTCAAAAAGCTACATCCTATTTATTAGAAGTAACAGAGCGCTGCATCGCTTCTGTTAAATAAAAACTAACAGTTTACAATGCCTTCTTTTTACTTGAATTTTTTCGTAAATTTAATCTTTCTTAGAAAGAGTTAAAAATACACCTCATTTTGTAAGTTTAATGCTTCTTATACGTCTAATACCACCAACAGTAGAAACCCTAAAGAAAGAAAATTAAAAATGCTTACTTGGAAAGAAATTATCAGTTTTACAGCAAATAAAAACCCAACTCCAGACAGAAGAGTTGAAAAACCGGAGGCAGAATGGAAAACCATTTTATCACCAGAACAATATCGGGTTACCCGACAAAAAGGAACAGAAAGCCCACATACAGGAGCCTTGTGTGCTATTTATGATGAAGGACAATACAATTGCATTTGTTGCAATGCCCCACTATTTGATTCCACTATAAAATTTGACTCTAGTTCAGGTTGGCCAAGTTTTACACAGCCCATTCAAGAAAATGCTATTAAATATCACAAAGATGTTTCTTTAGGCATGGTGCGCGTGGAAGTAATGTGTAACAGTTGTGATGCTCATTTAGGACATATTTTTCCTGATGGACCAGCACCGAGTGGTTTGCGATATTGTGTAAATTCAGCAGCAATGAAATTAGAAAAGGAAAACTCTTAAAATGAATAAAAATTTACAAATTGCCACCGTTGGTGGTGGCTGTTTTTGGTGCACAGAAGCAGTATTCCAAGAAGTGAAAGGAATAGAAAAAGTGATTTCTGGATATGCGGGTGGAAATGTTCCCGGAGAACCCACGTATCGAGAAATATGCTCGGGCTTAACAGGCCACGCAGAAGTCATTGAAGTTACGTATGACGAACGCATTATATCCTATGAAGATATTTTAGTTATTTTTATGACTACCCATGATCCTACAACTTTAAATCAACAAGGCGCAGATAGGGGAACGCAATACCGATCTGTCATATACCACCACAATGAAATACAAGAACGAATTTCAAAAGAAGTAGTGCAGCAAATTCAAGGCTATTATGAAGGCAAAATCGTAACAGAAATAAGTGCAGCACCCGTTTTTTACAAAGCAACACAAGAGCACCAAGATTTCTATAAGAATAATAACGGACAAGGATATTGCACCTACGTAATTGAGCCTAAATTGGCAAAATTGCGACAGTTACATGCAGATAAATTAAAATAAGAGCATGCTGTGTATACCGTTGAGCGCTTCTAAAAAAAGTCAGACTGCACACCGCAATAATATTAATTGAATTCGATTTTCAGACATGGGATGCTACTGCAAAAAGCAAAGACATCTTTAACTCCTAAAAAACGATCTATTGAAGCTATCCATAAAAAATAAATTTACAGAAGAAAATCCTGCAGACCCTGTAGCAGAAAACACGAGAAGACAGGTAGAAAATGCAGCCTATTCCTATGTTCTTCCAAAGAAAACTGCCAATCCCAAAGTACTCCATGTTTCACTAGAAATGGCTACTGAGTTGTCCATCTCGGCAAAAGAGACCACCTCAGAATTCTTTCAAGATATGGTTACTGGAAACCAAATCTACCCAAATACAAAACCCTATGCCATGTGCTATGCAGGACACCAGTTTGGAAATTGGGCAGGACAATTAGGAGATGGACGTGCAATTAATTTATTTGAAGTTGAACATCAAGATAAAAACTGGAAAGTACAGCTAAAAGGTGCCGGTGAAACTCCCTATTCTAGAACTGCAGATGGCCTTGCTGTACTGCGGTCTTCCGTTAGAGAATACCTGTGCAGTGAAGCCATGTTTCATTTAGGAGTTCCAACAACACGCGCATTGTCTTTAAGTTTATCGGGGGATGCTGTGTTGCGTGATATGCTCTATGATGGACATCCAGCTTATGAAAAAGGAGCCATTGTCTCTAGAGTAGCGCCGTCTTTTTTACGCTTTGGAAGTTTTGAAATTTTTACAGCTAGAGGAGATACTAAAAACTTAAAAGGACTTGTAGATTACACTATAAAACATCATTTTCCGCAGCTTGGCGAAGCTTCAAAAGAGAACTATATTCAGTTTTTTAAAGAAGTTACCGAACGTACTTTAGAAATGATTATTCATTGGCAACGCGTTGGTTTTGTGCACGGCGTAATGAACACAGACAACATGTCTATCTTAGGATTGACAATCGATTTTGGACCGTATGGCTGGTTAGAAGGCTTTGATTTTGGGTGGACTCCCAACACAACAGACAACCAACATAAACGCTACAGGTACGGAAATCAACCAAATATTGGGTTGTGGAATTTGTACCAGCTTGCAAATGCCTTGTACCCTATTATTGAGGAGGTAGCTCCTTTAGAAGCCGTATTGCATCAGTATAAAATTGATTTTGAGAGCAAATCTCTGAACATGATGCGAGCGAAACTTGGGCTTTTTACTGAGGATCCAGCAGACCTCAACTTGATTCGGAATCTAGAGGATACATTACAGTTGACAG
>DPRC01000045.1:4045-4482 GCA_003537695.1 Polaribacter sp. | reverse complement strand
AATTTCTTTTATTACGTTAAATCGAAATAGTTGTTGTTGAATGCTTGTAATTAAATCTTCTGTAATTGGCTTTCCACTATTCCACTCCGTAATTTCTAACCACTTTTGAATATCTGTAAACTTTTGCTCATAGCGAACCGCTAATGTGCTATCAATATTTTTAATATTTTTAAAACTGCTTGTTTGTTTATTGATCACTTCCAAAATATAAGCAACAGCCTCGGGGTGTTGTTCTAAAATCTCGTTTCTTACCGCAATTACAAAACAGGGCCAAGGGGTAAGACAGTCCTCAATTCTTCTAAATGTGCCATTGTCCACTAATGGCTTGGTCGTAAAGTGTTCCCACATAAAATAGTCAGCAACTCCATTTTTTAAGGCATCAATTCCACCTTGTAAATTCTCTACGACCTTAAATTTAAGATTTTCTACATTCCATC
>DPRC01000045.1:0-3615 GCA_003537695.1 Polaribacter sp. | reverse complement strand
AGAATTTTTATGTACATGCACCCCCCAAATTAAAGGAGAATCCACAAACACTTGCACAATTTTAGAAGGGTTTCCTTCAGAAATATCTTTTATAATTCCCTCTGTAAGCACAATGGCAATGTCAACGGCTCCTGTCCGCAGCGCCTTACACATTTCGCCGGTACCACCAGGAAAGTTTTCCCATCGTAGGTTTATATTTCCGTTGGTGTATTCTTTGTTTTTTAATGTCAAATACCAGGGGTAATTAAAGTGTTCTGGTACGCCACCAACTTTCAAATCCGTCATTTATTCTACGAGTTTACTAAGGGAGTATTCAATCAAATTATGCACTACGCTTTTATAATCTTTGCTAAAGGTACCATCTGCTCGATTGGCTATAATTGCATTCATAGAAACTGCATGGTGTCCTAATAATTGAGACAAACCGTAAATAGCAGAAGTTTCCATTTCGAGATTTGTAATTCGGCTCCCCTTCCAAGAGAAAGAGTCTATTTTACTGTTTACCGTAGCATCTTGCAAAGGCAAGCGTAAAACTCTGCCTTGTGGACCATAAAAGCCGCCAGCAGTTGCGGTGATTCCAGTGTATATTTTTTCAGACATTAATTTCTTTGCGAGCACAGTACTGTTTTTAATTAAAATAGGATGTGCTTTCTTCGGACTCCAATTGGTGTGCTTTACAAACGCATTTTCCATTTCTTGGTGCGCTATTTCTTCAATCTGATAGGAGTGTAGCATGCCATTTAAGTCTAGGGCGTGAGTACTCATTAAAAAGGAATCCACAGGAATGTCCTTTTGTAAAGATCCAGAAGTTCCAATTCTAACGATATTTAAAACAGTTAAAATCGCTTTTAATTTTCTTGTTTTTAAATCGATATTTACCAGTGCATCCAATTCATTTAGCACAATATCTATATTGTCTGGGCCAATTCCTGTAGAAATCACAGACAATCTTTTGCCTCTATACGTTCCAGTAGTGGTTTTAAACTCTCTTTTTTGGGTAGTAAATTCTATAGCATCAAAATGACTACTTACGCTCTCTACGCGATCTTGGTCGCCAACAAAAATAATATCATTGGCTATATTTTCTGGTTTTAAATTCAAATGGTAAACACTACCATCTGGATTTAAAATTAATTCAGATTGTTTTATACTCATATTTATTTTTTATCCGCCTACTCTTTTCACCTTAAAACCCTTGTCCTTCAGCATTTTCATAATGGTATCTCTAAAATCTCCTTGAATTATAATCTTATCATCTTTAAAACTACCGCCAACAGAAAGTTTGGTTTTAATCTCTTTTGCTAAAATTTTAAAATCAGAAGTTGCACCAGTATATCCCTCTAAAATAGTAATTGGTTTTCCCTTGCGTTTTTCATACTTGCATATAATAGGAGCGTCTTGAAGCCAAATATTAGATTTTTCTACTTTTAATATTGGTTCTTCCTCGTGTGCTGGGAATAAGTTTTTTAATTGATCTTTTAAATCCATTTTATCTGTTTGCAGTATTGAGTTGCGGTGTTTATTTTTATTACAAACGGATTACTTCTTCAATCCTAACTCCTCTAACCTTTGATTTAAGAATGCACCAGCAGTGATGTCTTCAAACTGTTTTGGGTGTTCAGCATCTGTACAATCCTTTAAAACATCTAATTTCATCTCTGATATCGGATGCATAAAAAACGGAATTGAATAGCGCGACGTTCCCCAAAGTTCTTTTGGAGGATTGACAACTCTATGAATGGTAGATTTTAGTTTATTATTACTGTGTCTCGCTAACATATCTCCAACATTAATCATAATTTCATCGGGTGCTGCCATCGCATCAATCCATTCCCCAGCGTTATTTTTAACTTGCAAACCTTTTCCTTGCGCTCCCATAAGTAAGGTAATTAAATTAATGTCTCCGTGGGCTGCTGCTCTTTCTGCTCCCTTGGGTGCTGTTTTTATAGGAGGGTAATGTATGGGTCTTAAAATACTGTTTCCATTTCTTATATAGTGATCAAAGTATGTCTCTTCTAAATTGAGATGCAATGCTAGTGAACGCAGTACGTATTTTGCTGTTTTTTCTAACATTTTAAAAGTTTGCTTTCCAACCTCATTAAATTTTGGAAGTTCCGCTACCATTACGTTTTCTGGATACTCCTTTGCTCTTTCTGCATCGTCCTCTACATATTGTCCAAAATGCCAGAACTCCTTTAAATCTCCTTCTTTTTTACCTTTGGCAGATTCTTTTCCAAAAGAGACATAGCCCCTTTGGCCTCCAATACCTGGAATTTCGTAACTTTCTTTTGTGGCCACGGGTAAATCAAAAAAGTTTTTTATTTCCGCATATAAACTGGTTACCAACGCTTCGTCTAAAAAGTGCCCTTTTAGAGCAACGAATCCAATATTTTCGTAAGCATGTCCAATTTCATTTATAAATTTTTGTTTTCTAGTTTTATCATTAGATAAAAAATCTGCTAAGTTTACACTAGGTATTTTATTCATTGTAGTCGATTTTTTGTGTTACACAATATAAAGTTACTGAAAAAAGAAGAGCTATGAAAGGAATTTTACTTTTTTGAAAATGGAATCAAATAACTGATGGTATAATTCAATCCAAAACCGGTTTTACTTTCAAAAATTCGGTTAAACCCAGGTGCAAATAATACTTGAAAATCTTCTGGATTCTTTGCACTCATTAATATTTTATAAGAAACAGAAAACCCAATAAAAATATTCTTAAAGGTCTCTGCCTTAATTCCAATCATTAATTCTGACCAATGTGCATTTAAGCTGGTAGCAGCTTTTGAAGTTGTTTTTAAAGTTGCAGGAAAATAATTACCACTTTCAGCATCTGAAACATTTGGGGTGTAATTATTTAATGTTTGATCAAATACACTGAAGCCATATCTAAACCCAATAAAAACCTCATTGTTCATATCCAACCAATTCTTATAGGCATTGTAATTTAAGCCTACACGAATAAAGTTTCCTTTTGACGTTGAATTGGNNTATAATTCAATCCAAAACCGGTTTCACTTTCAAAAATTCGGTTAAACCCAGGTGCAAATAATACTTGAAAGTCTTCCGGATTCTTTGCGCTAATTAATATTTTATAAGAAACAGAAAACCCAATAAAAATATTCTTAAAGGTCTCTGCCTTAATTCCAATCATTAATTCTGACCAATGTGCATTTAAGCTGGTAGCAGCTTTTGAAGTTGTTTTTAAAGTTGCGGGAAAATAATTGCCATTATCAGCATCGGAAACATTGGGAGTATAATTATTTAAGGTTTGATCAAATACACTGAAGCCATATCTAAACCCGATAAAAACTTCATTGTTCATATCCAACCAATTCTTATAGGCATTGTAATTTAAGCCTATACGAATATAGTTTCCTTTTGACGTTGAATTGGAATAATCTTCAACACTTGTTTCCTCCTCATAACCAAGCTCCGTTGCGATGTATACATTCTTGCGAATTCTATAATCTCCTGTAATCTCTAAACCAGTATAAGAGCTACTAACAGCTGCTTTTATTGGCCTGCTAATGTCGATTCCTAGACGCAATCCATAATTTGTTTTGTAGACAATTGGATCTGTTTTTTTTTCAGGGATCTTGTCTTGTTGCG
>DPRC01000048.1:23705-24597 GCA_003537695.1 Polaribacter sp. | reverse complement strand
CTTTTCCTAAGGCAATCTCTGCATCTTTTCCGGAAATATTTTTATTCCGTAAGTCAATTAACATACAGTGATTATCAGTACCTCCGGAAATAATATTATATCCTTTCGCTACAAATTCTTTTGCCATGGCAGCAGCATTCTCTTTTACTTGAATCTGGTACTCTAAAAACTCATCTGTTAAAGCCTCACCAAAAGCGATCGCCTTTGCAGCAATAACATGCTCTAAAGGTCCTCCTTGGTTTCCAGGAAATACGGCAAAGTTTAATAAAGTAGACATTTTTTTCAGCTTTCCGCTTTTTAATGTTTCTCCAAAAGGATTGTCAAAATCTTTTCCCATTAATATAATTCCACCTCTTGGTCCACGCAAAGTTTTATGTGTAGTAGAAGTTACAACATGACAATGTGGTAAAGGATCATTTAAAATACCTTTTGCAATCATTCCAGCTGGATGTGAAATATCTGCTAACAGAATCGCACCAACACTATCAGCAATGACTCTAAAACGTTCAAAATCGATATCCCTAGAATACGCAGAAGCACCCGCAATTATTAATTTTGGCTGCTCTTTTGTTGCGATCTCTTGGATCTTATCATAATTTAAAACACCTGTTTCTTTTTCAACACCATAAAAAGTCGGGTTGTACAGTCTGCCCGAAAAGTTTACCGGAGAACCGTGAGTTAAATGACCACCATGTGCTAAATCGAAACCTAAGATGGTATCTCCTGGCTTTAGGCAGGCAAAAAACACAGCAGTGTTTGCTTGTGAACCTGAATGTGGTTGCACGTTGGCATATTCAGCACCAAACAATTCTTTTGCTCTATCAATCGCTATTTGTTCTACAATATCAACAACTTCACAACCTCCATAATATCTTTTTCCAGGATATCCTTC
>DPRC01000048.1:22328-23363 GCA_003537695.1 Polaribacter sp. | reverse complement strand
TTATTGGTTAAAACAGAGCCTTGCGCAAGCATCACTTGGTCACTTGCAAAGTTTTCTGAAGCGATCAACTCTAAACCGTTTAACTGTCTTTCTTTTTCTTCCTGAATAAGATCAAAAATTTGATTGTCTAATTGCATTGTTGTTGTTGTTTTGAATACGGAACAAAAGTAACAAAAAACCAAATAATTTTAAATAACTTTTTCTTAAAATTTATCTAATTTTTTAAAATTTATACAATTCAAAAAAAAGCAGTGTTAAAAATAAATTATTCGTGGAGTTTCAACTACAGAATGAGAAAAAATTGCATAGCTTTGGACAAATTAAAGAATTTATAAAATGATCATAACAGCAAATAATCCGGATAGAAAATCATGGTTGCAAGTACCTGAGAACTCAGATTTTCCGATACAAAATATCCCCTTCGGTGTTTTTATTACAAGAGATGACATCATAACAATTGGAAGTAGAATTGGTGACTTCGCTATTGATTTAGGTGCTTTTCATCAATTGGGTTACTTTGAAGGAATTCCGCTTACAGAGGACTTGTTTTTACAAGATAATTTAAATGATTTTATTGCAGATGGCCGTAAAACTTGGCGCTTAGTGAGAAATCGAATTGCTGAAGTTTTCGACGTTGATAATGGATCTTTACGCGACAATGTTGCGCATAAAAAGAACATCATTTTTAGAATGGATGAAGTGGAGATGTTATTGCCAGTTTCCGTGGGAGATTATACAGACTTTTATGCCAGTAAAGAACATGCTACAAATGTGGGCTCGTTGTTTAGAGATCCTGAGAATGCACTGTTGCCAAATTGGTTGCACATACCCATTGGATACCACGGAAGAAGTTCCTCGATTATTCCTTCTGGAACCCCTGTTAGAAGACCTTACGGACAGACGAAGCCAGCCGAAGGAGCAGATACTCCAGGTTTTGGACCGTCAAAATTATTAGATTTCGAATTGGAAATGGCCTTTATCACTACCGATGCAAATATTCTGGGTGATCGAATTCCCATTGAAGAAGCAGAAGAA
>DPRC01000048.1:15486-21920 GCA_003537695.1 Polaribacter sp. | reverse complement strand
CCGTTTCTAGGAAAGAGCTTTGCCTCTACTATTTCTCCTTGGATTGTAACCTTAGATGCTTTAGAGCCTTTTAGAACAGAAAACCCAAAACAAGTACATACACCACTGCCCTACTTAAAACAAATAGGAAAAGGGAGTTATGATATTCATTTACAGGTTGGAATTCAACCCGAAAATGAGGAAGAAACGGTGGTGGCCAATTCTAATTTCAAATACATGTATTGGACAATGGCGCAACAATTAGCGCACCATACAGTAAATGGTTGTCCGGTAGAAGCCGGAGACATGATGGGTTCTGGAACAATTTCTGGACCTACAAAAGATAGTTTTGGATCGATGTTAGAATTGACTTGGCGTGGACAAAACCCAATCACCTTAAAGGATGGAACTACGCGTAAATTCATCAATGACAATGATACCGTAATTATGCGTGCCCATTGTAAAAATGATTCCGTACGTATTGGTTTCGGTGAATGTATTGGAAAAGTGTTGCCGGCGAAATAAACGGAAGCAATTCATAACTTTAAATAGCAACCTTACAACCTTTTTGGTTGTGAGGTTTTTTTATGCAGGCGTAAAAGTATTTACCGTTTGAAAGTTCCTCAGATAAGACAATGCCTTCGCTGCAGTATCGTTTATTCTTCGATTGGAGGGTGTCCATGAATCTCCTCAAAGTCTTCGTCAAAATTTGTACGCAAATAAGCATTTAGTTTTTTGCGATAATCATCTTTTAACCAGGTTACAAAATTATGGGTGCTTTTTGAAATACATTTGGCATATCGGTTGATGCGGTCATCAATCTCCTCACCTATTAATTTCACTAAAATCAAAGCATCAAAAACGTCTTCACTATTTTCGATACACATTTTTGCGTGGTGCACAATCGATTTTTCTAAGACCCTTTTTGAAGATTCTCCAGCTTTCACCGTATCGATGTATACTTTTTTCATATCGAAATAGGTATCTGTCGATTTTTCAAATTCCTTTTTGATTTCTGCAGGAAATTCATATCTAAAGGTATTCTCTATTTCTTCATCGGAAAGAATTGCATCTAAATAGTAGTCCGGCGCTCTAAACATTTTCTGCCAGTCTAAATCTGCTCCCCAAGGACCAAATCTATGGAAGTTGTTTCCGAGATCGATTACTTCAAAGGTGTTTTTCTCTCCAAAAATACGCGAACCACGACCAATCATTTGATAGTATAAAGTAAGCGATTTCGTTGCCCTGTTTAATATAATAGCCTCAATGCTAGGTTCATCAAATCCGGTAGTTAAAATACTCACAGAACTAATAATTGCATTTGGTGTTTTATGAAACCATTTTAAAATAAGTTCTCGTTCTTTTTTAGTATTGGTATTGTCTAAATGGGCAATTGGATATCCTGCTTTTTTAAATGCATGAAACACCTGTATAGAGGTGTTAATTCCATTATTGAAAATTAAGGTTTTTTTACCCTTTGCTGTTTCCTCGTATGCACTTACTAACTTCGTAAGCATGTCTGTATTCATATACAGATCTTCGGAAGATTTAACAGTATAATCACCATTGGCTCCTACTTCTAAAGAAGTCAAACCAACATTATAAGAATACATATTTGCTTGCGCTAAATAGCCACTTTCTATAAGGTGATGAATGGGTTCTCCCACAAAAAGTTCCTGATAATTCTCAAACATTGGTAACTTAATGTTTGAACTTAAAGGAGTTGCAGTAACTCCAAGTATAAAAGCATCATCAAAAAATTTAAAAATCTTGGTAAAAGAATTGTAATGCGCCTCATCGACGATGACCAATCCGATATCTGAAATGTCTAATTTGTCATCTGTCAACCTGTTTTTCAAGGTTTCTACCATCGCAACAAAGCAAAAGTAATCACTTTGATCATCTAACTGCGCCGTACTATTGATGATTTTATTGTTTACACCAAACTCATCTAACATTTTAGAGGTTTGTTTGCTCAATTCAATACGGTGTGTTAAGACTAAAACTTTCTTCTTAAAAGTTTCTATATAACGTCTTACAATCTCAGAAAATATAACTGTTTTTCCACCTCCTGTTGGTAATTGGTATAGCAAGTGATAATCTTGAGGTGCCGTTTCAAAACGATTAAAAATCTCTTGAAGTGCATCTTTTTGATACCCGTATAATTCTTTACCTACTTTTACTTGTGAAGTGTTTGTGTCTGCCAAAAGATTACAAATTTTGAGTTACAAAAGTAAGACTTAAAATAGGTTTTTACCAAATATATACTATATAAATCGAGATAAATTTATTAACGTAATATCGTTGTGCGAAGCATCGTGCACCGCCGTCTCATTTCTTACTACAATTAACTGCGGAGATGCATGCACTACTTGAAAGCTTGCACCAACTTCATCCGAAATATTTCTGTAATTCAGTAAGTCTAAGTAATATACTTTTAAGTTTTCGTGGTCCGCCGTAAATAATTTTTCAAATTGTTTGATAACCATGCGACTAATTCCGCATCTCGTAGAGTGTTTAAAAATTAATACAGCTCCTGAATTAGACTCTTTTTTAATCGTTTCTAATTGGTCTAAAGAAGTCAGCGGAAGCCAATTTAAATATGATTTTTTTTCTGATTTTGGCTCGCTATCCTTTGCACCACCAAACATGTTACCAAATATACCCATTGTATTTTTTTTAATGCTTTGTTGTAACAAAGGTAAGAAACTTTTAGCAGTCATAAAATGAGTAATGACAATACTTTCCAAGTTATTCTCATTTATTTTATTGGGACGGAAAGAAGCACAAAACCAAGTACTTATCGCCGTAGCAACACCACAGAGTATTTCTTTAATTCGCCATCAAAAGCACGCTTATTCCTAAACTCCAAAAGTTATAAAAGAAACAGCTTTCTTTTTAGCTATCTTCGTGTAATAAAAGAATGCTCATGAAAAAACTACACTTCTTATTATTTTTCATTCTGTTAAGTGCTTGTAACTCGAGTGAAATAAGTACAACATATTACTTAATTCGCCACGCGGAAAAAGACAGAACTGTACAAACAAATAGCAATCCAAATTTAAATTCACAGGGTCTATTAAGAGCTGATATGTGGGCAAAATACTTTGATTCCATTGCTTTGGATGCTGTGTATGCTAGCAACTATAAAAGAACATTACAAACGGCAACACCCACTGCAGTAAATAAAGGTGTCGCTGTTCAAGTGTATGATACCAATAGCATGTATGATGCGCTGTTTCAAAAAGCAACGCTTGGCAAGACAGTCTTAATCGTGGGTCACAGCAACACCACTCCAGCCTTTGTAAATCTAATTTTAGCTCAAGAGAAATATCAAAGTATGAATGACAACGACAATTCAAGTGTATACATTGTCACCATTAAAGGCGCGAAAAAAATAAGCCAAATTTTAAGGGTACCTTAAAATAGCAGTTCAACTTCAATCGCTTCTAAATTAATTTCAGAAACTTTTTTTAATTCCTTGTTTCTAAAGGCAGCATCGATCGTGTTGAATTTGATGGATGGAGTCATGGGCTTGTAATTGTCATAGTCAACAAAACGAATTCCTGCTGTCCAATTTTGATTTTTCACTGCCCTAAAACGCATTCCACCTCCGTTTGTATGATATGAGTACGCCAAATAATCAATTAGAAAACTTTCTTTTCCAATCCAATACAAAAAGACATCTTCAAAATCTTCTCCTCCTCCTTGCTCAGAAAAACGAATTTCTAATTTATAATATTCTTTTCCTTTTATTCGAGTACTTTTTAATAGTTTCTTCTGAACAGCAGCACTATTCAAACCAAAAGGAAGCACAGAAAAATAGTGCACAGAGTTTATTGCATTTGCAGAATCTGCGATTAGTGAATCCACAACCGGAACCGCATTGTTATTTATGAACCTTGTATAGCCAGTATTGGACAACACTTCTTTTACCTTTAAACTGTCTGCCGTAAAATATTGTTTAGAAAGTTCAAAAACCCCTTGCTTTCTAACCGCAGTGTATTCTTTGGTTCTAAACCTGAACTTAATTGCAGCGTTGGCTACCTGATCTGCACCAGAATAGTGCATGGTTTTGTCAATGATTTGCTGTGCAGTTAAGTCTTGTTCTTTTTTTGAGCAAGCAATTAAAAGAAATAGAAAAAGGTACGCAAATTGTTTCATTGGGTTTTATTTAGTGGAATCTAAAATAGAACTCAAAATTACATTTCTTTCCCGAATGTAAAAATGTATCTTTGTTAAAATTAAAAAATGATTCTTGATGGTTCAAAAAAACATCAACATACAAAATAAAAAAGCCCGTTTTGAATTTGAAATTCTAGACAAATTTGTGGCTGGAATTCAATTGACAGGAACAGAAATAAAATCTATAAGATTAAGCCAAGCTAGGATAACAGAAAGCTTTTGTGAGTTTAATGAAGGTGGGGAATTGTTCATTGTAAATATGTATATCCAAGAATATATGTTCGGGCATCACTTTAATCACAAACCTAAAAGTGAGCGAAGGTTGCTACTTAACAAACGGGAACTGCGCGGTTTGAAAAGAGATGTGGAGGCAAAAGGAAATACAATTGTACCCTTAAAACTGTTTATTAATGACCGAGGTTTTGCCAAACTAGAGATCGCACTTGCAAAAGGAAAACAAACGCATGACAAGCGAGAAGTTATTAAGGATCGAGACAATAAAAGAGACTTAGCGAGGATTAAAAAGAATTTTTAAATAGTATTGAGAGGCATCCCAAAAGCCTTTATAATCCTTTAAATACCGCCAGGCATCGCTTACAAATTATTCGAAACAATTGTTAAGGTTTTACAGATTCATCAGCAGTCACCTTGGCAATTCTCTTTCGCGTGGTAATAAAATAGACCCCAGATAATAAAATTACAGAGGCAATGATGGATTGAAGAGTAAGGGACTCGTCCAGCACATACCAACCTAAAAGCATTGCGATAATTGGATTTACATAGGCAGAAGTTGCTACTTTTTCTGTGGAGACCATTTTTAACAAATAGTTAAAGGAGGTAAATGCTATAATTCCACCAAAAAGAATAAGAAAAAGCATGGATCCCTTTGCCTCCAAGCTCCAATGCAATGGAGATACCCAAGCTTCATTAAAAATGAAGCTTCCCAAAAGCAACATGCTTCCCGCAATTAACATTTGATACCCCGTACTCACAAAGAAATTTTGTGGTAAATCTGCTTTTGAAACAAATACACTGCCATAACTCCAACTCAGGACGCAGGTGAAAATCATAAAAATTCCTAAAACACTTCCTTCTGAAGAAGTAATATCCTGCTGACTTACCAATAAATACATTCCTAATAAACCCAATAAAACTCCTAAAATAGATTTTTTTTGCATGGGTTTCCGATCTACTAAACGCATTAACAAAAGCACGAACAAAGGTTGTGTAGAGGCTAATAAAGCGGCAAAACCACTATCTACATATTTTAGAGCCCAAACAAAAACACCGTTGCCATATACCAAAAACAAGAAACCAGCAATAAAACAATTTAAGAATTGCTTTTTTGTAATGCCTAATTTTAATTTTAGAAACTTAGCAATGGTCATTATCAAAATTCCTGCAGTGATAAATCGGATAGCACCAATGAAAAATGGAGGCAATTCTGTGACTACAATTTTATTGAAAAGATAGGTAGATCCCCAAATAACATAAATAAAAATGAAAGCGATAATAATTAATGACTGAGATCTCTGAAGCTTCATACTGTATTTTTTATGCAGTAAAATTAATGCTATTATTTAAATAATTAATTTTTTTTATCTAAAAAGGAAGTGCGCATACCGCTTTAAAAAAGGAAAGATAAGTACAACTTATTGCAAGCTAGATAACACCCAAATAAGTTCTTTATTTGAGTGCTTTTATAAGGAGGTTTCTAACCCGTATCGGTTACTTCTGTCGGCCGATGAGCTCAGCTTCGATGTCCTTTAATGTAAAACCTTTCGCCTGTAGCAGCATTAAATAATGAAATAATAAATCAGCAGCTTCATATAAAAACAGTTCGTCATTGTTGTCCATTGCTTCAATCACAGTTTCAACTGCTTCTTCCCCTACTTTTTGAGCGATTTTATTAATGCCTTTGTCAAATAAACTAGCAACATAGGATTTTTCAATATCTTTATTCGCGACTCTCTCGGTAATGGTCTTTTCTAAACTTGAAAAGAAACCATAATTCGGCGTATTCTTCTCATTCCAACAAGTATCAGAACCTTTGTGACATGTGGGGCCATTTGGTTGCACTGAAATTAATAAGCTATCACGATCGCAGTCTAACTGCACGTCCACCAATTGGAGTGTATTTCCACTTTCTTCTCCTTTGGTCCACAAGCGTTTTTTAGTGCGAGAGTAAAAAGTAACTAGTTTTGTCTCTTTTGTTTTTTCAAAAGCCGCTGCATTCATATACCCCAACATTAAAACATTTTTTGTGGTTG